>CAYLJE010000126.1:0-6821 GCA_964383915.1 uncultured Rikenellaceae bacterium | reverse complement strand
AAAGAATCCTGAATTATATTAATTTTTTGTTACTTTGCATGGGAGTAATGCTTTGAAAATGGCTGAAAAAAATCATTTAAAAAGAGAACTGGAAAAACAGCGGGATGAGATCATACGTCAGCAGAAGGAGATCATAGAAAGCATTCAGTATGCCAGCCTGTTACAAACCTCACTCTTGCCTCAGAAAAAAGCGATCGATAAAATATTCCCTGAGAACTTTATATTATATCTCCCGAAAAATATCGTCAGTGGAGATTTTTACTGGATTGTTGCGAAAGGAGACAAAGATTATGTTGCTGTAGCAGATTGTACAGGACACGGTGTCCCCGGCGCCTTGATGAGTATTCTTGGATTATCCTTTTTGAATGAGATAGTTATAATGCATGAAAATCTGCAGGCTAACCGTATATTAAACCTGTTGCGCGAAATGGTAATGAAATCCCTTCATCAGACTGGAGGTAGTGAAGAAGCCATGGATGGCATGGACATTGGCCTGTGCATTTATGACCGGCAGAAAAATATTTTGCAATTTGCAGGAGCCAATAATCCGCTTTACCTCGTCAGGGATAGTGTGGTAATAGAATATAAACCCGACAGGATGCCCATAGGGGTTAGCGGAGTGGAAGAACAACCCTTTTCAAGCCATTATCTGGAGATGCGAAAAGGAGATATGTTATACCTTTTTACAGACGGTTACATTGATCAGTTTGGTGGGGCGAAAGGAAAAAAATTTAAATATGATCCTTTCAAGTCTCTGCTGATAAAAATTGCTGCTCTGCCCATGGAAGAACAAAGAAACAAACTGTATAAGACATTTGAAGAATGGAAAGGAAGGTATATACAGGTAGATGATATATTAATATGGGGCATAAAAATTATAGGATGAAATTTGTATATTAACATTCCCGGATGATCCCGGGAGAAAAAATACTCTCATGAAACTATTCGCCTTCCGAATACAAAATTTCCGGTCTATTATTGATACAGGTTGGCATTATCTTTCTTCGGATAATATTACCGGTTTGATCGGACAGAATGAATCAGGAAAAACATCTATTCTGGAAGCCCTGCGTAGTTTTTATGACGGGAAAATTTCGGAGGAAGTATTGCGTAGTGATTTACGCATGCCGTTGGTTTCCTGTCTTTTTAAAATTGATGACGGGGAGATACTGCACATACTGAAAGAAAAATTATTACCCGCAGGCGTAATAAAACAAACCCAGGCAGATAAAACCGTTTCTCTTGAGCGTATCTGGAATAAAGATCTCTCCAGCCGGGTGTTGCTGGGAGGAGAGAAAATTATTCGTTTTTTTGACCAGCACGACCAGGCAGTTTATTCAAAAAATGAAAAAATGGAGGCTGCCATTCATGCTTTGTTGCAAAAGAAGAAAGATACTATAGCCTCTTTTCAGCAGGCAGAGAATGAGAGAGTTGAGGCTGAGGTCCGTCTGGATGATGCAAAAGTGGCTTTAAATGAGGTAACCCGCTCCTTACGGGGAGTGAAAAATGCCGGGAAGAAAAAAGATTTGCAGAAACAACTGACGACAGCCAAAGAACGTATAAATGAAGGAAAGACGATTTTAAATGAGAAAACCAGGAAAGTACAGGAACTGAACAGAATCGTTCAGACTGTTTCCGGGGAGGCAAAATATGCAGAAATGAGCCAGGAAGCCTGGCGTGAGTTTGAAACGGTTAAGAAAGAACTGAATCAGGTTTTTACGCGACTTACTACTCTGCAACGACTCTATGATCATGCCTTAACAGAAAAAGAATTGCGGGCTATTCAACTGGAAATGGATGGCGTGAATGACAAATACCTTAAGTTACTGAAAGAATATGAACAGACCCGTGAACGTGCAGTAAAACGCCGGATATTAGCTTCTAAAGTGATTGAAGGAATTACCCCTTCAGCCGCTGAAAAGGAAATAGAACGGGAAAAACCACACATCAATCCATTCTATACCCGGCTGGAAGCAGGAAATGCCGTATTTGAACATATTCCTGAGTTTGTTATGTTTGAGGACTTTAGCAGCTTACTCCCCAACCGCATTGACCTGGAAGATATCCTCAGTGAAAATCAAACAGTTGAAGGTTATAAAGCGGCCCGTAATTTTCTCGAAGTGGCCGGCCTGGATGAGGACTTCTTCAGAGAAAGTAATAGTAGAATATTGAAACAGAAAATAGAAAGACTCAATAAAGGCCTGACAGTGGATTTTCAGGATTTCTGGAGGCAACGTATCGGAAGACATAATAAGATTACCATCAATTTTGAGCTGGAGCATTATGACCATACCCATCCGGATAAAAGTGGTTATCCTTACCTTGAATTCTGGGTCAAAGACAGACAGGAGCGCCTTTATCCGAAACAACGCAGCCGGGGTGTACGGTGGTTCCTCTCATTTTACCTGGAATTAAATGCTGTCATATCCCATGAGGACTTTAAAGGAAAAGTGCTGTTGATAGATGAACCCGGACTTAGCCTGCATGCCCGTGCACAGGAAGATGTGTTGAAAGTGTTCGAACACATCAAAGATAAAATTCAAATCATTTATAGTACACATTCTCCACACCTGATAGATATCCGTAAACTATATCGTTTACTCGCTGTACAAAGAAATATCCATGATGATGAAAATAGTGAAACGGTCGTTTTTGATGCCAAATCCCTGACCTCTGCTTCAGCGGACACGCTCTCCCCTATATACACATTGATGGGCTCGCGCCTTTCCGAACAACAGTTTATACAGAAAAAGAATAATGTTATCCTCGAAGATCTTACCAACTATTATTATTTCAGCGCTTTTCATGCTCTACTGGGTTATCCTTCCGTGGTATTCTTCCTCCCTGCAACGGATGTGTCCAATGTGCAAACACTGGTAAATCTGCTGATGGGATGGGGCCTTGAATTTATTGTAATATCCGATGAAAGCACCGAAGGACAAAAAACTTTTGAAGACTTGAAAAAAAATGTTTATGGTAATGATGATGCAAGAGCAGAAGAGAAAATAGTGGTAATGGAAGGAGCCCAGGGAGTGGAAGATATGTTTTCTACCCTCGATTTTAAAAAATATGTCCTTCATCAGCGGATAGGCATCCCTGAGTCTAATTCTGAATTTGTTAACGATAATAAATTATCACGGACATTACTGGCTTCAAATTTTCTTAAATCATCACAGGGATTGAACATTACCGATTTTGATGAGGAAACCAAAGAAAATATTGAACACGTTTTTCAGGCAATAGTTGACAGACTCGATAAAAGTGCCGGTAAATAATCTTTTTATTTAAGGGGAATTGTATTGTTATAATATTTATTTTTGCCTCTGAAAAAATAAATTGAAATTATGACATCAGTTTTCTCCGGTAAATGGGCATGGATCACCGGTGCTTCATCAGGAATAGGAAAAAGCATGGCCGTTGCCCTGGCTAAAGAAGGAGCATCACTGATACTTTCTTCACGGAATAAAGAACGATTGGAGAAGGTTAAAAAAGAGACCGGACTGGAGGATGCTTGTTGCCTGGTAATCCCCATGGACCTTAGTGACGAAGAATCTATTGAGAAGACGGTCTTAAAGGTGATTGGAACCGTTCCCCATTTAGATTATCTCTTTAACAACGCCGGAGTCAGCCAACGGGGATTGATCCGGGAAACCACGCTGGAGGTGGACCGGAAGATTATGGATATTAATTATTTCGGGGCAATATCTTTAACCAAAAAAGTGCTTCCGGTTATGATCAGACAGAGAGAAGGACATATAATTGTAACCAGTAGCGTTGTCGGAAAGTTTGGTTTTCCCTTGAGATCGGCTTACGCAGCTTCCAAGCATGCCCTGCATGGTTTCTTTGAGACTTTAATGATTGAGGAGAAAAGTAATGGGATTGATGTGTCGTTGGTTATTCCCGGCCACATTAAAACGAATGTGTCTATGAATGCTTTGACGGCTACCGGAGAAAAATACGGGAAAATGCATCCGGGACAGGTCAGAGGGATGGGGGTGGAAAAAGCAGTGAAAAAGATATTGCGCGGCGTGAGAAAGAAAAAACGGGAGATCATTGTTGGTAAAGCGGATTCCTGGTCTGTTTACCTTAAAAAATATTTCCCCGGCCTGTATTTTAAATTGGCAGGGAAAGTAAACCCTGTTTGAGAAATTCAAAGGAAACAATCATGAATTTTTCGATCAAAATCTTTAAGGAAACAGATGAAAGTGTATAAAAGAGTATCATGGGATGAGCATGATCCTTATCCATCATAAAATCATAAAAAAGTATCATGAAAAGAATCGTTTTTGGTGGCATTCAACAAGTAGGCATCGGGGTAAAGGATCTTAAAGAAGCCTGGACCTGGTACCGTAAATATTTTGGTGTGGATGTGCGTGTATTCGAAGATGAGGCTACAGCTGAACTGATGCTGCCCTACACCGGCGGACAACCACGCAAACGCCATGCTGCACTGGCAGTGAACCTTCAGGGAGGAGGAGGCTTCGAAATATGGCAATACAAAGATCGTATTCCCGAACCTCCCAAAATGATGGTGGAACTGGGGGATCTCGGTATCTTTTCTGTGAAAATCAAGAGTAAGAATGTGCAGGCCACCTTTGAACATTTTAGGAAAATAAAAGCAAATATGCCCGGAGGCCTGAAAAAAGACCCCCGGGGAAATGATGTTTTCTATATCATAGATCCTTATGATAATTATTTTCAGATCGTTCCTGGTATCGGTTGGTTTCGTAATGAAAAGAAATTTACGGGGGCAGTGTACGGTGCCATGGTTGGTGTATCCGATATGGAAAAATCCCGGAAATTTTATGAGGAAATTCTGGGATATGATGTGGTGGTTTATGATAAAGAAGGAGTGTTTGAGGATTTCTCCTCTCTTCCCGGAGGAGATCAGCCGGTGCAACGGATATTATTGCAACAAAGTAAAGGCCCTCTCGGTATTTTCAGCCGGGTGTTTGGCCCCAGCCAGATTGAACTGGTGAAAGTAATAAATAAAAAACCGAAAAAAATTTTTCATGAAAGATACTGGGGAGATCTGGGCTTTATACATCTCTGCTTTGATGTGAACGGAATGGACGCACTGCGGGATAGTTGTAAAGAAAAAGGATTCCCCTTTACTGTGGACAGTCAGAAATCTCAGGAAAACAATAGCTTCGATATGGGAGAAGCAGCAGGATACTTTTCTTATGTGGAGGATCCCGACGGAACGCTGATCGAATTTGTCGAATCACACAGAATCCCTGTAATCAAAAACCTGGGATGGTATGTAAACCTCAGAAAAAGAGACCCGGAGAAACATCTGCCCGACTGGATACTGAAAATATTACGTTTTAATAAGATCCGGGATAAAAAATAACCGCTATATTTGGCAAAGGAAAACTATCTTCTTAGATTTGAAGGGCTGTCAATATTGAAAATGCGGTTAAAATATGGGTATTAAATTCTTGGCTAATGAGAGAAAACAGATAAAAAAGATAATCCGTTATTTTGTGATACTGATATCTGTTATAACAGTCCTCTGGGGATGTGCTTTTAGTCAAATGAAGAAGGATACACCTCCGAAAATAATTGCCTATGTCCCCGGTTGGAAGAACGTGCAAAAGATGGGGATCAGAGCAGCTTCCCTGAGCCATATTAATTATGCTTTTGTTAAAATACGCGATGGGAAACCCTGTTTTCCGAATCCGGAAGATGAGAAAAATCTGTATTATCTGGCATCCTTAAAATCACAGAACCCGCAGTTGAAGATCCTTTTGTCTGTTGGAGGATGGAATGGATCAAAATATTTTTCAGATGTGGCACGGACAGATTCTTCCCGCAGAAAATTTGTCAGCAGCCTGGCGGTGATGGTTACCATGTATAATCTTGACGGGATAGATATTGACTGGGAATATCCGGGACAGGAAGGCGCCGGAAACCATTACCTCCCGGAAGATAAATGGAATTTTTCCCTGTTATTGGAAGATCTCCGCGTTGCCCTCAATAGAATGGCTTTTTTACGACAAGATCATCAGAATTATCTGCTGACCATTGCTGCGGCTGCAAACCGGAGCTGGATAGACCATGTGGTCATGACAGATATCCTGAAGGTAGTGGATTTTATCAATGTGATGTCCTATGATTTTTACGGCCAGTGGGATGAAAAGACAGGCCATCATACCAATTTGTACGTGTCTGCTGATGAACCGTACGGTAATTCTGTAAATCAGTCTGTTGAATTGTTTGAGAAGGCAGGGGTTCCCCCGGAGAAACTGGTTATCGGAGGTGCATGCTATGGCTATTGGTGGAGCGGCGTCGAAAAAAAGAATAAAGGATTATACCGGAATTCTACAGGAACGAGAGGATCCTGGAGTTATAAAACCATTGTTGATTCAATCTTGAAAATACCCGGATATCATCAGCTATGGGATAAAAGGGCCAAGGCTCCTTACCTGTGGAATGAGAAGCAAACCATTTTTGTAAGTTATGAAAATCCACGTTCATTACAGGCAAAATCCCGGTACGTGCTGAAGAAAAAACTCGGAGGGATTATGTTCTGGGAGTATTCCGGCGATGATCAGGGCAGGTTGTTAGACGCTATTGTAAATACATTGAAATAGTCTGGATCCGATATGAAAAAACTGACTAAACGGGAATTTTTAAAACTTAGTGCTTCCGGCGTCGCTGGGACTTTAGTATTGCCTTGGTATGAAATGAGTTGTAATCGCATTGGTGGAAAGGTCCCGGTGCCCTCCTGGACATGGTACGTGGCCGGAAAAACGGAAAAAGAAATACACAAAGACCTGCGGAAACTTAAACAGGCCGGCTTTGAAGGCGTTCATCTG
>CAYLJE010000125.1:0-6889 GCA_964383915.1 uncultured Rikenellaceae bacterium | reverse complement strand
AAATACGCTGGAAGTAAAAGTTACGAATCTATGGGTAAACAGGTTGATTGGAGATTTGCAACCCGGCAATACAAAAAAAATAACTTATACAACACAGCCATTTTATATGGCTAATTCACCCATTTTACCATCCGGGTTATTGGGACCTGTGAAATTTGTCAGAATATCTAAATAATAGGTTTTACAAGTGGGACTGAAATATATAGTCAAAAATATTTAAGAGACATGATTTAACAAATGGGAATATGTTAAAAAAAAATATTTTGATTATTTATTTGTTTGTTTTAATAAGTTCTATAGTGGTTGAAGCGCAAGTTAAGGACAAATTCATCCTCTTAAAACCTAATTCTCTTCATTTTCATGGTTTTATGGAAGGATATATACAAAACTCCATCAACCATTGGAATAAAGGGGTGGTTCCTTATTCCGGATTTGTTCAGAAATTTAGGACAGGAAGGGATTTTTTTGCACAGGGGGAAATGTGGGGTAAGGCCGTCCGGTCAGGCTGTATGTTTTACAGGTATACGCAGGATCCTGAATTAAAAAGAATACTCAAAACTACCGTGTATGACCTGTTGACTACAAAGAGAGTAAACGGGAGTATAAGTTGTTCAACTGTAAACAAACAGCCTGACGGACCGGGCGGTGATTTGTGGGAAAGGAAATATGTATTGCTTGGGTTGGATCAATATTATAGGCAGGTAGAACAGGATCCTGCTGTGTTAAAAGCGATGATTGATGAGGCCGATTGTATTATTTCACAAATAGGGCCTCCTCCGAAAATCAGCATCGTGGATCAGGGATGGAGCCCAAATCATATTGAATCAAGTACCTTGCTTGAACCGGTTATGCGTTTGTATAAACTTACAGGTTATTCCCGCTATTTAGATTTTGCCACTTACATTGTGCAGGAAGGAGGAGCCAAAGGATATAATTTAATAGATGAGGCTTTAAATAATGTTGAACCTTATAAAATGACAGGTGGAATTTATCCAAAGGCTTATGAAATGATGTCATTCTTTGAAGGTCTTGTGGAATATTACAGGGTTACCGGAGATAAAAAAATAAAGCAAGCTGTAATAAACTTATACAACAATATCAGGACAAAGGAAATAACCATCATAGGTAATGGGGGAGGAGACGCTCCTTATAATACAAACGGGGAATGTTGGGATAATACAGCGTTTGAACAAACTAATCCTGATATAAAAAGGATGATGGAGACCTGTGTTGGTGTGACCTGGCTCAAGTTATGCAGTCAGATTTTACGGTTAACGGGGGATCCGACAACCGTAGACATGATAGAGAGATATGCTTATAATGGATTGATAGGTGCCATGAAGCCAACCGGCGACGGGTTTAGTTATGTCAATATGCTGAATGGAGTAAAAACGAATCCGAAGGGATGGGGAGGTATTGTCGATGGGGTTTATGTTACTTGTTGTAACCTGAATGGTCCTATGGGATTAGCCTACCTGCCTTATGTTGCAGTCATGAATGCTGATTCTGGTCCGGTAATAAATTTGTATAATGCAGGGACAGCGACAGCATTGACTGCCAGTAAACATCCGGTACGCCTGGATATTGTGACGGATTATCCTGTCTCTGGCATGGTTGTTATTCATGTTACTCCACAGATATCCGAAGAATTTTCTATCAGGTTGCGCATCCCATCGTGGAGTAAAAGGACGGAATTAAAAATTAATGGAGACCCGATTTCTGTTTATCCCGGTATTTATGCAAATATTTACAGGAGATGGGTCCCGTCTGACAAAATAGAGCTATGGTTGGATATGCGATGTCGATTGATAAATGCTCCTCATGGCAGTAACCGGGCAGGCGATAACTATCAGGCTCTTATCAGAGGGCCTGTTGTTCTGTCCAGGGATGAAAATATTGACGAACATTACAATGAACCTGTTTCGGTTAAATCAAAAAACGGGTATGTCCGTATTACCTCTGAAGATCCTTTAATCCCGGGCACAAGAATGCAGTTTAGTGTTCCTGTTGACAAGGGTTTTATCCACATGGTTGATTATGCCTCGGTGAATAATTGGAATGGAAAACATATATGTACCTGGCTCCCCAAAAAGTAGGATTAATGAAAAAGTAAATAGTCAAAAAGTTAAATAAACATTCGTATAAGCTATGAAAACTACACTACGATCATTTTTTATGGGTGCCAGTATACTAGGGTTATTAACAATTTTGTTTATCAGTTGCAATAGCAGCCGGGAAATAAATGTTTCAAACTTAAAATGTGAGTATCTTGAAAATCCTTTGGGGGTGGATGTTCTTCAACCAAGGTTCTCATGGAATATATACAGCAATCATCGGGATATCTATCAATCCGGCTACCGAATATTGGTAACAGACAAAAGAGAAATGCTACAAGATGGCATAGGAAATATTTGGGATACAAAAAAAGTCCAATCGAGTAAATTAATAAATATTGCCTATCAAGGGGTACCTCTGAAAAGTGATCAAACCTATTATTGGAGTGTTTGTGTCTGGGATCAGGATGGAGTGCAGAGCGCATGGAGTAAACCTGCTACTTTCCATACGGGATTATTTAAAAAATCCGATTGGAAGGCGCAATGGATCGCTACAGGTAACAGTTCATTACAGGCACCGCTTTTTCGAAAAGAATTTGAAATGAATAAGCAAGTGAAGGATGCATATGTCTATGTAACCGGGTTGGGGAATTATGAACTCTATATTAATGGAAAGAAAATTGGACAACATGTATTGGATCCTGCCATAACAGATTACCGTAAACGGGTGCTTTATGCCACGTATGATATAACTGAACAATTGAAAAAAGGAATGAATGTTGCCGGGGTATTGCTGGGAAATGGTGCTTATCGTTTGAAAAAAACCAAAGACAGGTATTGTTCGGGAAACGGCAATGTATTTTCAGATACTCTCCGTTTTATAATGCAACTGAATATTACATATGCTGACGGAAGTAAGAAAAGTGTCATCACTGACAAATCGTGGAAATCTTCCGGTAGTCCGATCACTTTCAATAATTTTTATGGTGGGGAGGACTATGATGCCCGATTAGAGAAAGCCGGTTGGTCATCGGCTGGTTTCGATGCATCGGACTGGCAACAGGTAATAAAAGTAGATAGCCCGGGAGGGATACTGCAATCGCAGCTTATGTCCCCCATAAAGGTTATTAAAACCATTAAGCCAATAGCTACAACAAATCCGGAACCCGGGGTTTACCTGTTTGACATGGGACAAAATTTCGCCGGGTGGTGGAGGATAAAAGTTAAAGGATCATCAGGTATAGCAGTGCGTGTACGGGGAGCTGAGACATTAAATGATTCTCTTTTTCCCAAACCGCTACAATCAGGAGATCATCTTAGTATAAAGCATAGATATCACTCCAGGGTCTGGACCAATTATATTCTCAAAGGAAAAGATATTGAAGTTTACGAACCCCGTTTCTTTTATACCGGTCTTCGATACATTGAAGTCACAATGGATAATCACAAGAATCCAGCATTATTGGAAGTTGAAGGGCGTGTGGTTCATTCTGCGCTGGAATTTAACGGGAAGTTTGTAACCTCAGATTCGCTACTGAATAAAATACATAGGGCAACCGTTTGGTCTCAGATTGCAAATACTTATGGTAATCCGACAGATTGTCCTCATCGGGAGAAAGGAGCCTATACGGGAGATGGTGAGATTATCGCAGAATCATCCATTTATGATTTTCAAATGGCAGCTTTTTATACCAAATGGTTAAATGATATGCAAGATGCACAGGAGGAAAATGGGCGAATACCAAATACTGCACCTACTCTGATTGGTGGTAATGGAGGTGGAGTTGCCTGGGGAAGTGCCTGTATTCTTCTTCCGTGGTGGATGTATCAGTACTATAATGATACCAGAATTCTTAAGGAGCATTATGTGACCATGAAACGTTATCTGGAATATCTGCATAAGCTCGCCAGAACGGATGCCAATCCTAAAGAGGCTTATATTATCAATAATTTTGGCGGATATTGGTATTCTTTGGGGGAATGGTGTGCCCCCGGTCAATCTGACGGTCCGGATCATGCTATGGTTAATACTTATTATTATTATCAGGATGCTGTATTCTTGTCACGCATTGCAACTATTCTTGGGAAAAGTGCTGATGCTCTGAAGTATCAGGCACTGGCAGATACCGTTAAAAATGCATTGAATAAAAAGTTCTTTGATCCCGGCACGAATCTTTATGCTACGAAAACAGCATATCAAACCTATCAATTGTTGGCGTTGGCCGGAGAGATTGTCCCTGACGGGCATCAGGAAAAGGTGGTTAAAACGTTAACGGACGATATTATAAGTACCCACAAAGGCCATTTGAATACTGGCATTATCGGGACTAAGTACCTATGGTACGTTTTGGTACATTCCGGGCACAGTGATTTGGCATATACTGTGGCTATGCAGACAACCTATCCCGGTTATGGATACTGGATCAAAAAGGGAGCTACCACATTATGGGAAGAATGGTCCGGAAAAAACTCCCACAATCATCAGATGTTTGGATCGGTTGATGAGTTTTTTTATAAATATCTGGCGGGTATCCGATCACCTGAAGATGGAAAGACTACTCATGGTTATAAACATATTCATATTCAACCGTATGTTCCTGATGGATTATCATCTGTGGAGGCTTCGGTGGAAACGGGTGCCGGTTATATCGAATCAGGTTGGTATCATAGCTCTGACTTATTTCATTTGAAAATAGTTATCCCGGCAAATAGTGATGCTTCAGTCAGTATCCCACTTTTAGACTTCAATAATCCAAAGATTACAGAAAATGGAAAGAAAATATGGGAAAATGGGACCTTTATAACAGGGGATCCCGGCGTTTTCAATGCCCATACAGATAAAAATTTTCTGACCTTTTCAATAGGTTCGGGTACCTATGAATTCAAACTGTCAGGTATTTGATGGTTATGTTTGATAATAAAAATTTTTAAAAAATAATATCATGAAGACCAATACTCAAACCAATTATGTTGCTTTAAGAAATCAAGTATTTGTTATGCTTATTTTTTTTGCAATAAACAGCATGATAGCTGGCGCTCAGATAAGATATCTGCCTATAGATGGGCGCATTGCAACTGACATGGGGGTAGAACGTGTTGCAAGGCTCTTTACTGCTACTTATGAATCTAAAATGGCTCAGACAAATAATGAAATACGGTGGGTCCAATTGGATCTGGGAGAAAAGAAAAAGATAAACGGTATAAAGCTTTTGCCAAAAGTGTATCCCTGGGGTTATGTAAGGTCTGTGGGCTTCCCGTCTCGCTTCAAAATAGAGATATCAGACGATCCAGGGTTTAAAAATTCTATTATGTATGAAAACCAGACCCGGGAAGATTATCCGGATCCTTATGATAAGGTCTGCACATTTTCCGGGAAGGAAGTCTATGGAAGGTATGTGCGTTTGACTGCCATTCGTCTGAGGCAACAACGTTTGGCCCTGACCAAATTCATGGTTTTATCAGACGGAAAAGATATTGCTGAAGGACGGCCAGTTACTGATTCCGAAGGAGATTCAAAAGCGAAAATTCTGACCCGTCCTCCGCGTCCACAAGGGGAAGGGGTCGTTACCGACAATCCGGAGAACATCATCCCTGTTGACGAATGGCATCCGGTAGCATACAAGGCACATGCTCCCAAGGGAGGGGTGCAGTTAGGAGACGGCCTTTTTCAAAAAACCATGGAAAATAATATTATTTATTTATTGACATCATTCACTTTTGATGAATTGGTGAGAAATTTTCGTGTGAAAGCAGGATTACCTGTAAAGCCATTGGAGAAAAGATTGAATAATTTTTGGTTTGTTGATCTTCCCGGGCAGGAAGCAGGTCGTTTTTTGATGGGAGCGGGTAATACATTGCGTTGGATGGAAAATGACAAACTCAGAAATGAGATGAACAAGATTGTGGATGTAATAGATGAATGTAAAGAGCCGGATGGTTATATTATGGCCTATCCGGAAACTAAAATCTTCTCAGGTGAATATGGCGCTTATACAAGATCCTGGGTGACACATGGCTTAATAGAAGCGGGGTATGCAGGCAATAATAAAGCTTTTCCTTTATTACGGGGTTTTTATGACTGGTTTAATACTTCATGCTATCTTCCGGAATTACTCAGAAGGGCCGGGCAGGGAACACAGGGGATCATCCCAAGTACGCGGACATTTTTTACACCCATAGGGAAGCCCAAAGATATTCAGGTGGTCCAGCAATACTTTCAGGAAAATTATTGGATGAAGGAATTGGCTGATAGAGACCCGAAGGCTATCTGGTTATATCCTTACGATCGACCTCATTGTTATCTAATTACAGGGATTGAACCTTATCTGGATTTGTATCGTGCTACAGGAGCTGAAAAATATCTGGATGCTGCATCGGGTGGATGGGACCTATATCATAATGATTGGGAACATGTTGGAGGATCCATTGCCATATGTGAGGGTACAGATCTCTATCCTCCAAAATCATATTTTTTACACCGTTCCACAGGAGAATTATGTGGAAGCGTCTTTTGGTCATTCCTGAATCAGCGTTTTCATTTGCTTAATCCCGAAAAAGAAAAGTATGTTACCGAAATAGAGAAGTCCATATACAATGTGTTAATCGCTAATCAGGTCGATTCAGAAGGTATTCGCTATCATGCCAGGCTGGTAGATCATAAAGATTTAGGCCAACACTGCATGAGTACATGCTGTGAAGGGCAGGGGACACGCATGATGGGTGCGCTTCCTGAATTTATATATTCTGTGGCCAACGATGGTGTGTATGTTGATTTATTTGCTCCATCAACGATCGAATTTGATACTCAGAGTGGTATTACGTCATTAAAAATGGTT
>CAYLJE010000124.1:0-6953 GCA_964383915.1 uncultured Rikenellaceae bacterium | reverse complement strand
AGAAAAGGCAGGTGATTTTTTGCTTTACTTACTTTAAAATAAGCTTCTCCTGACATACTGACTTTGCGTATTTTTTTATTGAAAGTAGTGGGGTATTTCAAACGGCTTTCCGCATTCAGCCAGATATGTGTCCCGTCTGACAATATCACTTGTGTCTTTTGACCTTTTTTTGTGATGATTTCATTGTAGGCCACATGGCGTTCGCCAGGAATACCGGCATAATGATAAACTACCCAGGAGAGACCGAAAGCAAAAATAAACAAACCGGCTATTTTGAGGAAACTATATAATTTTCTCTCTTTAGCATCCCCTTGTTTTCTGCCTGAATTTTCAGGGTAACGTTCAGCATCTTTCTGAATTTTATCGTGTATCTTTTTCCAGTCCTCCAGCCGGTTTTGTTCGTCCGGTTTCCTGTAAATGCCGGCAGCCTCCCAAAGGAATTCCGTTTCTTCGAAATATTTCTTGTTTTCCGCGTTCTCCTCCAGCCATTGCAGTAAAGAGATTTTCTCTTCTTCCGTGGCATTTCCGGACAGGATTTTTATTATCAGGCCTTTGTATAATGTTCTTTTTTCTTGCACATTCATAGTTCTTTCATTTTTGTTAACGATTTAATGGAGAATAACCCTTACAAGGGGAGTAAATATTTTTGAAAACAGGAGAATAGTGGAATGATGGAATGATGGAATAGACACAAGAGTCATCTCTGAGATTACTTTTTGGAAATATAATCCGACAGGCTTTGTCTAAGTGCCCTAATCGCCCGCGACATATGTGTCTCAACTGTATTAACGGAGATATTGAGTTTCTCTGCGATTTCTTTGTATTTCATTCCTTCAAACCGGCTGAGTATAAAGACTTCCCTGCCTTTTTCCGGTAATGAGTCAATGGCAGCCATGATTTTTTCTTCAAGTTCTTTTGTAATCAATCCTTCCAGTGGTGTTTCCGAAGCATGGACGCCATTTTGTATGGCTTCATTTACCTGCTTTAGCAACTCAGCTTTGTAGTTGTTTATAATTTTCAAATGTTTAAGGTAATCAAGGCAACGGTTGCGTACTGCCGTATATAAATAGGTCTTGAAATGGATATCTACGGGAAGGGTTTCACGCATTGCCCATATTTTAACAAAAACATCCTGTACTATCTCCCGGGCATCTTCCGGATTAAAAACAAATCGTTGGGCATAACTGCAAAGGGCATGATAATGTTCATTATATATCTCTTCAAAGACATGTATATCCCCTTCTTTTAATTTCTCAACGATATAGCTTTTAAACCTGGCCATTCAGAGTTTTCTGTTGTTGTTATCTGTTTTACTATATAAAGTTAGTTAGATTTTTATCATAAAAAAAATTAAAATCAATATGTAAATTCAGGTTTTTCTTTTAGCTTCTTAACCGTCCATCTCCCCCAGGTAAACCCAATGGCAGAGGCGGTCACATTTCCCAGAATGATTCCTGCCCAGACTCCTTTGATCCCATAATGCAGGGTGATTCCGAAGAGGTAACTGAAGAATAGCTGAAAGATGATGGTACGCAGGAAGGTAACAGCCAATGATTTCTCTCCCTGTCCGATGCCCTGGAACATGGAAGACGTCAGCATGCCGAAAGGCACTCCGGGCAGGAACCATGCCAGCCAGCGGATCGCCTGTGTAAGCCCCGGGGCTAAATGAGCGGAATTCTTAGCATAAGTGAATAACCAGGATATTTGAGGGGCCAGGATAAAGATAAAAATCACGACCCCTAATTCAATCAGGAATCCGAGTTTTATAGCATAGAGATAAGCCGTATTCAGATTTTTGATATTTCCTGCACCATAAGAAGCTCCGGTAACAGCCGTGACACCGATGGCAATACCAATCAACGGGACGATACCGATCATCACAATACGCCAGGCGCTGGTGAAGATGGCGATTCCGTTGCTTCCGGAAATTTTTACGATGATCATGTTCAGGAAAAACATAGCCAGGGCCATAGAGAGTTGGGCAAAAGAGGCCGGGATGCCGACCCGTAGTATTTCTTTAATAATTTTTCCGTTGAATCTGAAGCCGGAAAAACGAATGGTTACATAGGTGTTCCTTCGGATGAAGATCCAGTAGATCATAAGTAGAGCCGTGAAGGTAATGGATGTCAGGGTGGCCCAGGCGGCACCTGCAATGCCCAGCTTTAGTGTATATATGAAAAGCGGATCCAGAATAATATTAAGCCCCGAACCTGTGATCATAGCCACCATCGCCCTGCGCATATCGCCTTCTCCGCGAAGGATACCACTCGCAATATTAGAGAAAATCAAAATGAGAGATCCGCCGACCAGAACACGGGAATACCTGACGACCATTGGAATAACATCTCCTTTGGCTCCTATGGAAATAAAAAGCTGATGGAGAAAGGGATAAATTAAAACAGTGAGTAATAAACCGGTAATCAGCCCGATAATTAATGTATGTGCCGCAGAAGAATTAGCCAGCAGCTTGTTTTTAGCCCCGAGTTTCCGGGATATGGCCGAGCTGCCGCCAACACCTATCCCGTTGGCCAGCGAAAGAATGATCATGAACAGAGGGAAAAAGAGACCTATTGCTGCCAGAGCTCCCGACCCCAGACCGGCAACCCATATCCCGTCAACAATGTTATACAGGGATTGTGTCAGCATCCCAATCATCATGGGACCGGATAACTTCACTACCGCTTTTTTTGGATCCCCCAGCAATGTTCTGACCCCTTTGGTCATCTCTTTTTCCATAAGACAATTTCTAAATTTCTAACTAATAACGTTATTTTTTCCCAACGGTTCCTCTCCGTTAAACTCCCGGATGGCATTGAACATAGCTATGATATTTTCAGGTGGTACTTCCGGCAGGATATTGTGTACGGTATTGAAGACATATCCGCCGCCAGGTAAAAATATCTCCAGCCTTTCCAAAACCATTTTACGTACTTCCTCGGGCGTACCGATGTTCAGAACATAGGCCGTCTCGATACCGCCGCCCCAGAAGGTTATGTTTTTTCCGAATTCTCTTTTCAGACGTTTAGGGTCCATGTCGGCTGCATTGGTCTGTACCGGATTCAGAATCTCTATTCCGGCTTCTATCAGGTCGGGGATCATCTGGTATATGGAACCGCAGGAATGCAAATAGGTGTGCATGTTGCTGTTTTTATGAACATATTCTGCGAGCTGCGCATGCCTTGGTTTAAACAGTTTCCGGTAGATCTCCGGATTCATGAAAGGGCCCTGCTGTGTGCCCAGGTCATCTCCGAAACGCACAATATCCACCACATCTCCAACCCAGTGACATATTTTTTCAAGGGTGTCCATATGAACTTCCATCAGGGCATCCAGCAACCGTTCCACTTCTTCCGGTTGCAGGATCAGGTCCATCAGGAATTTGTCCATACGGCGCAGAAAAGTCCCCCACTCAAAAAGATTGCAACCGGCACCAAGCATCAAGGCCCGGTCAGTATTCTCTTTCAGGTCAATACATGTTTTCCGCAAATGAGGCCAGAAATCTTCTTCCTCTGCATGGTCCCAGGGTGCTGTGGGATAAGCCCCCCACATAGCAGTATTCATGAACTCTGCGAGATTGTGATAACCGGAAGGATACCCGTCAAAAAACGGAAAATATACCTGATCGAAAAAAGTTCCTCCGGCAGGCATGCGTGCAATATGCCGTCCTGTCTTGTCAATCGCCTTCCATGAACCATCGGGTTGCTTTTCCGGTCTGAACCACACGGGATACTGGGCAGGAGCACCGTTGGAGAGAAACATGTCATACCACCGTCCAGGGTCCGTATTGTAGGCTCTGCCCACATCAATTACATCAATCTCAAACAAATCGAGAAGTTTCTCATCCGGCTCGGCCAGTTGCTGGACTACATCATACACCCGGACAGGAAGATCCCGGTAACCGAGATGATTGATAAGATTGCTGTAAGCGATAGCTGAGATTCCTGAACTGGGCGTTGATCCAAAATCAACGGGTACTCTGTCCGGTTCCTTGTGCTCAATAGCCGAGCATATTCTTTCCCGTCCTGTCATTTTATTCCAAAGTTTTTTTCATTTTATGGGATGCAACTACGAACCAGGGATTCAAAAGATCCTCCCGGTTGAATAACAAAGGTTTTCCGTTATATTGCCGGACTATACCTCCCGTTTCTGTTACAATGATGACGCCGGCAGCAATGTCCCATTCCATAGTGGGACCAAGCCGTGGATAAAAGTCGGCTTCTCCTTCAGCAACACGACAAAATTTCAACGAACTGCCTGCTGAAATCATCTCAAAGGATGTATTCCCCAGTTTTTCCCGGATATAGGATTTCGTTTCAGGAGACAGATGAGAGCGGCTGACGGCGACACGTATCTCAGAGGAGGAAGGGATATCCGGTAATCGGTCAGCTTGAGTAAATAAGATATCCGGATCGTGTATCTGCAGGATATCTTCCGCTGAAATATTCTCCATGCGGTAGGCACCCCGATCCTGTAAGGCAAAATACAGTTGCCTGTAAACAGGGAGATAGATGATTCCGAATACGGGTGTATTATTTTTGATCAGGGCAATATTCACTGTAAATTCATCATTACGGTGGATGAACTCTTTGGTGCCATCCAGCGGATCCACTAACCAGTATTGTGCCCATTCTTTCCGGTCAGGATAAGGTATCTCACTACTTTCTTCACTGAGAACAGGGATGTTCGTCGTTTGAAGGAATTGTTTGATGATCGTATCTGCTCTTTTGTCCGCCAGGGTGATGGGTGAATGATCTTTTTTCAGGGAAATCTCCGGGTCATCCATCTGGTAAACTTTCATAATAGCTTCTCCTGCTTTGATGGATGCATGAAGAGCCCGGATTATCCAGTTGTTGGGGATATTCATTATTATTAAACGGGTTAAAAATATTTCAGGCTGAGAATTGAAATGGTTACCACCATATATAGTACGGTCAGGGGTAATCCTATGCGAAAATAATCGTTGAATTTGTATGCCCCGGGCCGGTAAACCATCAGGTTTGTCTGGTATCCGATGGGTGTCAGGAAATTAGCTGCTGCTGCATAGGCAACGACCAGAATGAATGGCATGGAAGGGAGATGTAACTGAAGGGATATTGTCAAAGAGATTGGAAACATGATAGCGACAGCCGCTTTATTTGTCACATAGGCGGCGAGTAGGGCAGTGATGATGTATATGCCGGAGAGCACAGCCACCTTCCCCAAAGGGATGAGCAAGACAATAAGATACCTGGAGACCAGACCGGCAGCACCTGTTTTAATCATGGCTGTACCCAAAGCCATAGACATCACAATGATCAAGCCCAGGTTATAATCAATACTTTTAGACAGATCTTTAGCTTTGGCCATTTTCAGGATCAGGACCACCATCAGTAAAACTACCAGGCTCATAAACAGAGATACCAGTTTCAGAGCTGCAAGGATAATAGATAATGCCAGACCGGATAATAAAATGGCAATCTTATAACCTTCTACCCTTTCTATCTCTTTTACTTTCGAGATGAAATAAAAATCACGACTATCCCGGGTACGGGAAAGAAAATCTGTTCCGGAATAGAGGAGTAAAATATCCCCGACCTGCAAAATCGTATCACGGATACGCGGCGGGACAGATTCCTTGTTTCGGTATATGCTGATCACTGCTGCATCATAACGGGCACGGAAATTAACATCCCGCAACGGTTTACCGATCATGCCGGAGTTTGGGGAAATAACAATCTCTAAAAGATTGGCATGTTTTTTCCGTTGCAGCATACCTGCAAAAGGAATTGTGAGTCCGTATTCCGGCTTCGTAAGCAGGGAAATCTTGTTGTTATCACCAGCAAAGGTTAGTTTATCTCCCTTTTCAATAATCAGGTTATTTGATACCACAAAAATACGTTTTCCCAGCCTGTGTATTTCAACAAGGTACAATCCCGGCAGATTTCGCAGTCCTGATTTTTCAATGGTTTGTCCGATGAGCTGGGAATTATTTTTTACCTGCACTTCAATAAAATAAGTTCTTTTCCCGAGGTCTGTGGGTTCTTCGTTGTCTTTCCGTGAAGGTAATAGTTTTTTCCCTGCGAGTAGCAGATAAATCCCGCCAAGGATGATCATCGGGACCCCGACCCAGGCAAAGTCAAAAATGCCGAGTCCGGGCAAGCCCGGGATAATATGCTGGTCTGTAACCATCCCGTTGACGATCATGTTGGTGGATGTTCCAATCAGGGTGGCGGTTCCCCCCAGAATGGCTGCATAAGAAAGCGGAATCAGTAATTTCGAGGGAGAGATGCCATAGCGTTTGCTCCAGGAACGTACATAGGGCATCATGACGGCGACCAAAGGCGTGTTGTTCAGAAAAGCTGAGAAAAAAGACACCATAAAAACCATCCTGCCCATAAATCCATTGTAAGAGCGTGCTTTTCTGAAATACCGGTCAAAAACCAGCTCTGCGATCGCAGTTTTGCGAATTACTTCTCCTATTAACAGAAGCAGAATAATGATTATTACCTGTTCGTTGGCAAAACCGGCCAGCATTTCCTGAGGCGTGAGGATACGGAAAAACCCCAGGACAACAACCCCGATAACAAAAGTGAAGGCAGGTCCCAGAATACCTGCATAGAGGGAGATGATGATAAATAAAAGTACGACAAATACCAGGACAATATCAAAGGTGATCATAAGTGTATGCCGGTCTCGTTTTAAATAAAACCCTTTCTTCAATTTCTTCAATCATCAAAAATACGAAAACCCTGGATTTATAGTTCCCGGCACAACTAAAAAAGAAGAAAATTTCTTATCCGGCCTTCTGATGTCTGTATATCCCAGATTGCCCACCCGTCTTTAGTCGGGCAGGCAGGCCGTAGGCCGTACTGTGTTAATTTGGGTTTATGCTATTCCAATCTGCTTTTAAAAGGCAGGTAGGTCATAAAATCTGCGTGGTGGACAATGGTTGCCTCTGTCGAGCGTTTAACCAG
>CAYLJE010000123.1:0-6979 GCA_964383915.1 uncultured Rikenellaceae bacterium | reverse complement strand
GAATTTTTCAATCCTCATTAACAATAAGTTAACTGCGGTTAAAAAATTTTTTCCGCCTTGATTTTGACAAAAATCTACCTTTTTAGACTCGACTCATTTATGTTATGAAACGAAAAGGAAATATCAAGATGAAACTATCTTATTTTGAGCTTTTTAGACAAAAATGGTTGAATCCATATGTCTCTCTTCCGGGGAGGAACGGGAGGTGTGTATCAAACAGGCGTCTTATAATCTTTTTAATCTCTATAGTGAGGAGGTATGATTGACTTACTTACCGATTCAGGTACGGTAGCCGGGAGTGACCGGCAGGAGCTTTCCTTGGAGAGCGTATCGCCGGTTATGATATCTCCGTGATCCGTCCGTTTGGAGGACATGCTGTCTTTGTAGATGCGTTGTATTTTCTTCCGATCCTTTGCCGGTGAGAACAGATATCCGGCACTTGAGACTCTATGTCTGTCTGTTCCTCGCCGTGTGTATAGCGATAATCACATGAAAGCCGTAGCGGACGGACAAAAAAAGTATATGATCGCCGCGATACGATTCGTCATGGTATGCATATTGTCAGGGAAGTCCCTATTTTGCGTCATTTTACTGTCGCACGGAAAAGAGTTATAGAAAATTACCCCGGGGTGAAATAGCTTTCGACAAAAGCATTAACTTTGTCCTGTTAAAAAATAAACTATGCGGGCATTACTGGCAAAGGAAATCGCCGAGTTTTTCAGTACGGTCACCGGATATATCGTGGTAATTGTTTTTCTGATTGCTAACAGCCTGTTTCTGTGGATTTTTCCGGGAGACACCAACGTGTTGGACAGTGGGTATGCATCCCTGGATACATTTTTTATGATGGCTCCGTGGATATTTCTTTTTCTCGTGCCCGCAGTGACTATGCGCTCTTTTGCTGAGGAGAGCCGCGACGGCACATTGGAGTTGCTGTTTACGCGACCTCTGACCGATCTTCAGATCGTTCTGGGGAAATACCTCGCCGGCCTGATCCTGGTACTAGTCTCTCTGTTGCCAACGTTGGTTTATGTATTGTCTGTTTACCTGCTGGGAAGTCCTCCGGGAAACCTGGATATGGGTGGTATCTGGGGCTCTTATACCGGACTTTTTTTTCTGGCCCTGATTTATGTGGCTATCGGAATATTTTCTTCTTCTCTTACTGATAATCCGATTGTAGCTTTCATCCTCGCTGTGTTGCTGAGTTTTATTCTTTATATTGGTTTTGATTTTCTTAGTTCTATGGGGATTTTCCATGCGGTCAATTTTCTGGTGATAAAGACTGGTATCAATGAACATTATAAATCCATGAGCCGGGGGGTGATTGATTCACGGGATATTTTATATTTTCTGGGTGTCATTTCCCTGTTTATCCTGATGACTAAGTTTGTATTGCAAAGCAGGAGGTGGTAAAAAAGATTAGGAGGGGTATCATACATAAAAACAGCAAATATAATCTTGTCTTCCGGAATATTTCGGAATTTTTCCTGGTCATTGTGATCCTGGTAGTCGTAGGAATACTCTCTTCCCGCTGGTTTTTCAGAATTGACCTGACAGCTGAAAAAAGATATACCCTTTCTCCTAAAACCCGGACAATTCTGAAGAATCTGGATAAAGATGTGTATGTACAAGTCTATCTTAACGGGGAGATGCCGGTAGGTTTCAAGAGGATGCGCACGGCCGTCAAAGATATGCTGGATGAATTCGGAGCCTATGCGGGGAAACATCTTTCTTATGCATTTATCAACCCTTCAGAAGACAAATCGGCCAAAGAACGGGAGAATATCTATAAGAATCTCTTTAAAAAAGGGCTAAAACCGACCGATGTGCAGCAACGTGATAAAGAAGGAGGATTGTCTTCAAAGATTATTTTTCCCGGCGCCATTATCAACTTCAATGGAATGGAAATGGCTGTTAATTTCCTGAATAATAACCCGTCTCTTCCTGCAGCCGTGAATCTGAATCATTCGATAGAAGGGATAGAATATAAGCTGATACGGGGGATCAAGACCTTAAGCTCGGATACCATCTACCATATTGCTTTTACCGAAGGACATGGGGAACTTCCCGAACCGGAGGTCAAAGATGCAGAAAAAGAACTCTCAAAATATTTTACTATTGACAGGGGTGTAATAGGAGGTACCCCCGGCATTCTTGATAAATATGCGGCCGTTATTATTGCCAAACCTGTCAAACCATTTAGTGAGAGAGATAAACTTGTGCTGGACCAGTATGTGATGCAGGGTGGAAAAATACTGTGGTTGCTGGATAAAGTGTCTATAGATGCTGATAGTTTGATGTTTTCCAGTTCTACCTTTGGTATCCCAATGGATCTGCATCTGAATGATATGCTATTTAAGTACGGTGTGCGGCTGGAAAGGTCCCTGATACAGGATCTGAGGTGTGCCATGATCCCTGTGAATACGGCTATTGTGGGGAATGCCCCACATTACGTCCCGGCGCCATGGCTTTACTATCCCTTGATGACGCCACAAAAACATCCGATATCCCGTAATCTGAATCTGGTGAAAGGGGAATTTGTCAATCCGATTGATACGGTGCTGGGAAACGGGAAAATAACCAAACATATTCTGTTGCGTACGTCACGGTACACAAGAACGCGGGGATCCCCCCTGATGGTAAGTCTGGAAGAGATCAAACATCCTCCGGCACAAGAGGAGTTTAATCTGCAGAAATTGATTACGGGTGTATTGCTTGAAGGTTCTTTCGAATCTGTTTTTCGCAACCGGATGATCTCTGCAATCCTGCCAGGAGAATATCCGGGCTTTAGAGAGAAAAGTGTTCCAACCAGGATGATTGTATTCTCGGACGGAGATATCATTAGGAATGATGTACGCAGGATAGGGACAAAGTGGATGGCTTTGCCACTGGGTCAGGATCGCCTCACCCAGCAAACATACGGGAACAAGGATGTTATCGTTAATGCAGTGAATTATCTTGTAGATGGCCAGAATCTGATGGAACTGCGCGGACGGGAATTTAAACTGCGCCTGCTTGACCGCGAACAAATTAATAATCACAGGCTTTTCTGGGAACTTTTCAATACCCTGGTGCCTTTGTTGCTGATTATTATAGCAGGCATCGTAGTAAACCTGCTCCGGAAGAAACGGTTTGCTAGTAGGCAATAAAACAATCCCTTATGAAGCGGACATTGATTTTTGTAGTATCCCTGACTGGCTTGCTGATGTTGCCGGGAGTTTTTTTGCTCCTGCAGAAAGGATCACGTGGACCCGGTAAAATGTTTCAGGTAAAAAATCCAGGGCATATTACCCGTATTCTGTTCAGTGAAAATACAGAAACGCTCGAAGTGAAAAAAAAAGGAGATATATGGATGGTTAATGGGCAGTGGAAGGTAAGATCCCGTGCCATAAAAGTATTGAAAAAAGTGGTTGCCCGGATGGAGGTGAAATCTCCGGTATCCGGTAACCTGAAAGAGGAAATTCTAAACGATCCAAAAACAAAGCACCTTGACGTTCTTATCTTCAGGGGAGTAATCCCCCTTCGTCGTTTTGAAGTCTGCCGGAATGTCCATCTGCCGGGAGGGAATATGATGAAACAGCACGGAAAGAAGAAGTGGTATATCGTTTATCTGCCGGGAGAAAATATTGATCCGGCGGCACTTTTTGTTATGGATCCTTATTATTGGCGGGATCGGACTTTGTTTCATTATCTGCCCGGAGAAGTCAGAGAAGTCTCTTTCAGGTATGGAGATACAACATCCGAAGGATTCAGGGTGGGGTTAGATACATTGTCCGGACATTATTTTATGCAACCGCTGGATTCAGGGAAGCCTGTTCTTCATGCCGACACAACCCGGATAAAAATTTATCTTTCCTATTTTCAGCAGCTTGACTGTGATGCTTTTGACCACTCTGTAAATACAGCTGAGAAAGATAGTTTATTGGAACAAAAACCTTTATATTCTTTGACGATAGAAGATTTTCATGGGAAAGAGTTCAGTATGGATGTATATCCTCTCCCGGGGAAAAATACGGAAACCGGAAAACCTGCCTGGGATCCTGATGTTGCCCGTGCTTTTGTACGTCCAATAAATGAGATAGTTCTGGTGAAATATTATAGAATAGATCCGCTGGTTAAGGATACTCGATATTTCTATGAAACGCCATAAAAGTTGTTGTTATTAAAAAAATCGGTCTTTCTTTATACATTCCATTCCGTAATATTGGCATAATCACTTTTTTTTTGTATAATTGATACCCGATTTTAATAGATATTTTGATAAAAAATAAAATAGTAAACCCATGAGATTTGTAGTTTCTAGTCACGATTTGCTTCATTATCTTCAGTCTGTCGGACGGGTTATCAGTGCCAAAAACTCATTGCCGATTCTGGATGATTTTTTATTCAACCTGGAAGATAATGTGCTCACTATCATTGCTTCTGATCTGGAGACAACCCTGGAGACCCAGATGAAGATAGAGAATGTCAGTGAGGGTGGAAGGATTGCCCTGCCTGCCCGTATTCTTACAGATACATTGAAAGAATTTCCGGAAGAACCACTTACTTTTGAAATTAATCTGGATACGCTGAGTGTGGAAATCCTTGCTGAGCAGGGAAAGTATAATATTGTCGGCCAGAGAGCTGTCGAATATCCTCAGATTCCGGGCATAAAGGAAGAAACCAAAACAAGTCTGGAAATTGACTCGGATGTTTTATTTAATGGGATTACACGCACCCTGTTTGCGACAGCAAATGATGATCTGCGTCCTATCATGAATGGTATTTATTTCGATGTGGGTAACGAACAGACCACAATGGTAGCCAGTGATGCTCATAAGCTGGTACGTTATATCCGTAAAGGAACAGGGGCAGATAAAGAAGGTTCATTTATTTTGCCGAAGAAACCGGCTTCACTACTGAAAAATATCCTCCCAAAAGAAGAACATAATGTGATTATGGAGTTTGATGATAAAAATGCTTCTTTTATTCTGAGTGATCATAAACTGGTTTGCCGTCTGGTTGAAGGCAGTTATCCGAGCTATAACTCCGTTATTCCCCAAAACAACCCGAATAAACTTCGTGTTGACCGTGTATCCCTGATGAATGCCCTGAAACGTGTTTCCGTATTTTCCAGTCAGGCCAGTAACCTGGTGCGTCTCGGAATAGCAGGCAATCAGTTAACCTTATCTGCCCAGGATATTGATTTTTCCGTATCTGCCAGCGAGTGGCTTAATTGCCAGTATGATGGAGATGATATGGAGATAGGCTTTAAATCCACTTTTCTTCTTGAGATATTATCTAATCTCCCCGGTGATGAGGTCGTTTTCGAGTTAGCCGATCCTACACGAGCAGGGATTATCCTTCCTGCTGAACAGGAGTCTGAAAAAGATGACTTGCTCATGCTTATCATGCCGATGATGATCGGAGGAGTCAGCTAAAATGCATCCGGTTAGCTCTTTTACCGTTGTTTTTAGTTTTTTTCCGGAAAGTGATTTCTGTTGCTTTATTCAGAGGTGCCCTTAGCATTTATAGTTGAGAAAGCATTTCTTTTCATTTGAATCATCAAGCACTTCAAACCCTAAAATCTTCAAATTTTTAAACAATCTTCCCATGGAACTGAACCTGAAAAACCCCATTGCTTTTTTTGATCTGGAAACCACGGGACTGGATATAATCCATGATCGCATTGTAGAGATCGCTGTAATGAAAATCGGTCCGGGAGGGGAAAAAGACAGTCTGCACATGTACATCAATCCGGAAATGCCTATTGATCCCAAGGCTATAGCTATTCATGGCATACATGACGAAGATGTGAAGGATGCTCCTGTTTTTGCCCGTATCGCAAAGAACCTGGCTGATTTTATCACAGGATGTGATCTGGCCGGCTACAATTGTAACCGTTTTGATGTTCCGATGCTGGCCGAAGAGTTCGCCAGGGCAAATGTGGAAATTGATTTAAAAAATCGTAAAATTGTAGATGTTCAGGTGGTGTTTTTTAAAATGGAACAACGCACTTTGTCTGCAGCTTGCAAATTTTACCTGGACCGGGAGATGAAAAATGCGCATACTGCAGAAGCAGATACCGAAGCTACTTATGAAATTCTGAAGGCCCAACTCGACCGGTATGAAAAACTAAAGAATGATGTGAATTTTCTTTCTGTTTTTACAGCACAGACAAAAAATGTGGATTTTGCCGGCCGTATTATTTATAATGACCATAAAGAAGAAGTATTTAATTTTGGAAAACACAAAGGTAAAAAGGTATCAGATATTTTGCGCGATGACCCTTCTTATTACAGCTGGATGATGAACGGGGATTTTCCCCTTTACACCAAAAAAGTGCTTACCGAGATAAAATTGAGAGAATATAGAAAATAAGAAACAGAAATCTATGAAAATCATTTGTATCGGTCGCAATTATATTGACCATGCCCGGGAACTGGATAACCCTGTTCCCGAAGAACCGGTTTTTTTTATGAAACCGGATTCGGCAATCATTAAAAACAATAAACCGTTTTTTCTGCCGGATTTTTCTGATGAAATTCACCATGAAGTCGAACTGGTGGTGAAAATATCCAGGTTGGGGAAACATATAGAGCGAAAATTTGCTCATCGGTATTATGAAGAAATTGGGATAGGAATTGATTTTACGGCCCGGGACTTGCAACGGGAATGTAAGGCCAAGGGACTTCCCTGGGAGATCGCCAAAGCCTTTGATGGTTCTGCTCCGCTGGGCGGGTTTTTACCGAAGAAAGAGTTATCCGATCCGGTATCCTTTCATCTTGACATCAACGGGAAGGAAGTACAAAGGGGCAGTACATCTGATATGATTTTTTCTTTTGATGAAGTCATTGCTTATGTGTCTCGTTTTGTCACCTTGCGTACAGGCGATCTGATATTTACCGGCACCCCGGCGGGTGTAGGCCCGGTGAAAAAAAACGATCATCTCCAGGCATATATTGCAGATCAGCTTCTCCTCGAGTTTATGGTGAAATAA
>CAYLJE010000122.1:0-6984 GCA_964383915.1 uncultured Rikenellaceae bacterium | reverse complement strand
AAAATCAGGATACAATAAATATTTTTTCCTGATTTTCATAAACCGATCCAGGTCTTTCTTCCATGATGCCCTGATTGTGTACTTATTTTCCCCTGCTATGATCTGTTTCTGTAACCGGTCTGTTCCGGCAAGTTTAGCAAAATATGCATTAAAATAGTCTTCTCTGTTCCCCATCTCATGATAGGCATCTATCAGCCAATCGAGGATAAGATGGCTATTCGTATGCAGAAACCTGACCGGAATATTCCGCAGATCTACTCCATAACATGTCTGTCCTTCATATTTTGGTTGCTTAGCACCAGGCTTACTTTCAGGGACAAAAGAAAACAAGTGGGAAGGATAGTCGGGATGTCCGTATACCTCAAAAGGAAAGTCTGTCCCCCGGCCCACACTCATCAGGGTTCCTTCGAAGAAGCATAAAAAAGGATAAAGATATACCGATCGCACGGTAGGAAGATTCGGTGAAGGTTTCACTGGCAACTCATAATATCTCCGGTGGGTATAATTTTTGCAGGAAATAACCTGCAAAATACATTGGACCCCTCCAGTCAGCCATTTCTCGCCATTTAGCATCTCTGCATATTCCCCTGGAGTCATTCCATATACAACCGGCACAGGGTCCATCCCGACAAAAGAACGGTATGCTGTATCCAGAACGGGGCCATCTACATAATAACCATTCGGGCTGGGCCGGTCCAGCACCAGTAATGGGATATTCTGCTCAGCACAGGCTTCCATTACCAGGTGCAGGGTAGATACATAAGTATAAAACCTGACACCGACATCCTGAATATCATAAACGACAATATCTACCTGATTAAAATCTTCAGGAACAGGTTTCCGGTGTTTGCCATACAATGACACAATAGGAATACCGGTCAGCGTATCTGTGTGGTCTTTTACCGAAACACCGGCACCAGCTTCTCCTCTGAATCCATGTTCGGGGCTGAATATTTTCACTACATTAATTTTCATCGCCAGGAGGGTATCCACCAGATATACCTTCCCCACCAAGGATGTCTGATTGGCTACGATAGCTATATTTTTGCCCTGCAATTGAGGTAAATATGCTGAAATATTATAAGCCCCCGGTAAGATGGCTCTCTGGGAAAAACCTGATATTGCCATGGAAACACATATCCAAACAATCAAGACTCCCTTTATTTTACTGGGATTTTTCATTAGATACCTTACTTATTTTACGTTGAAAATAAAAATTTCTATCTGCAAATGAAACAAATATTTTTCATTCTTCACATCAACTATTGTTTCATTTGGATATAATTAAATTTTTTTACCCACATAGAACCGCCTATTAAAATTGATTATTTATTAACAGGCTTGTCTCATTCACTAAAATATGTATCCTGTTGCTTTGGTTTTTTTACATTTGTGAGAAATTTCAAACAAACACAGGGTTGAATACTGAATTATTTATTTCACGCAGGATTGTAACCGGCAAGGGAACGGAAAGCAGAATATCGAGGCCTGTTATTAAAATTGCCATCCTGGGCATTGCTTTGGGACTGGCAGTCATGATCATCGCCACAGCCATTGTCACTGCTTTCAAACAAGAGATACGTTCCAAAGTGGTGGGATTTGGATCACATATACAAATAACCAACTATGATACCAATACTTCATACGAAACAGAACCTATCAACAAAAATCAACCATTTTATCCGTCTCTGGAAAAGATACCAGGCATCAAACACATCCAGATCTTTGGTATCAAAGCCGGCATTATCAAAACAAAAAAAGAAATACAGGGAGTTGTTTTAAAAGGTATAGGCAGTGATTTTGACTGGCATTTTTTCAAAAATAATCTGGTGGACGGATCTGTTTTTCAGGTATCCGACTCAACACGTACGGATAAGGTTCTGATTTCAAAGATTCTTTCCGATCTGCTTGAGCTGAAAACAGGAGATTCTTTTGTTATGTATTTTGTGCAGGATCCTCCCCGTATGCGACGGTTTACAATATCAGGTATTTATGAAACCAGCCTGGAAGATTTTGATAAAATGTTTGTACTGGCGGACATAAAACATATCCAAAAATTAAATAACTGGAAAACAGACCAAATAAGCGGATATGAAATAACGGTTGATCATTTCCGGGATTTGGATAAAATGACCTGGGCTGTCAGACAAAGGGTAGGTACCTCTTTTGAAAAAAATAAAACCCGTTTACGTGTTGAAAACATACGTGAAAAATATCCACAAATCTTTGACTGGCTGAACCTGCAGGATCTGAATGTATGGATTATCCTGATTCTGATGCTGTTGGTAGCAGGGTTCAATATGATCTCGGGGTTGCTGATTTTAATCCTTGAAAGGATGAATATGATTGGCATTTTGAAAGCCCTGGGAGCATCCAACTGGAGCATCCGGAAAATATTCCTCTACCAGTCGGCTTATCTGGTTATCAAAGGATTGCTTTGGGGTAATGTCATTGGTCTGGGATTATCTTATCTGCAATACAGGTTTGGCATTATTCCACTCAACCCGGAGACTTATTATCTGACCACTGTTCCTATTCATTTTAATCTTGCTATTATTCTGGGCTTAAATATTGGAACACTGATTTTAATCGTTCTAATCCTCATCCTTCCTTCTTATTTGATTTCACGTATCTCTCCCATAAAAACCATCAGGTATGAGTAACTCCTCCGGTAAAATTACAAACCTATGACTCCGGACTCAGAAAATACCTACTGGCAACGTTTTGTGTCTTACCTGAGAAAAAAATTTCTGCAATCTTTGCCGGGTATTGATGCGCAAAAGAAAATGGCTTCCCCTTACAGGGCCAGAACTTTAAAATTTTCTGATCATCTTTCTTCCCGTGCACCTGACCCGCATGAAGTTTCTGAAATCATTGAAACCAATATTCATCATTTTCTGGTTTCAGAAGGTATGGTCGGCTATATGACCGTAAAGACAAGTCGGGACCCTGAGAAAGTACCCTGTTTCATTATCTGAGAATATCATGTATGGGGCGCAACAGCTATGATTCTTAATGAATACCTGACTATTCATCGCAAGGCTCAAAAATGTATATAACTACCCTGGGATGACCGGTTTCATTCCCTTACGATATTTTTATAATGCTCATAACGATCCAGTATCTGCTCAACATAATCAACAGTTTCATCACCCCGGCAATATCCGTATTTGACAACCGGGTCGAGAAAATACTTTTCATCGGAAAGAGACAGTAAATAAAACCTGACATCATGCCAGGAATCCGGATTCCCGCCATATTTACGGGCGAGACTTCGGGCATCCAGCACATGACCTAATCCCGTATTATAAGCAGCCAGGACAAACCTGATCATCGTATCCCGGTTGGTAATACGATCCCTGAAAAATTCCTCCAGCCAGTGAAGATATCTAACGCCGGCCCGGATATTTTCTTTGGGGGAAAAAGGATCTTTAATATGATACCTGTCCACCGTGGACGGCATTACCTGCATCAGCCCTTTGGCTCCGGCCCAGGAACGGGCTTTCGGGTCAAAATGGGATTCCTGATAGATCATCGAACACAATAATAACCAATTCCATCTCAGCGTATCACTATACTGCCTGATCAGCTCATCATAAGGAGAAATACGCCCATTCCCCAAAACAAAGTAATCACTTTTAACCCTTACCTTTGATTTTGGATTCCTGAAATACTTATTGTAGATTAAAGCATAATCCAATGTCTTTTTATATTTCAATATCCAGGCATTGACAACCTTCAGCAACTGTTCCGAACCTTCTTTCCTGACTCCCCAGGCAAGATTCTGTGAAAAACTGACGGGGGTGGAAACATCCAACCGGGAGTAATAAGTATGGTTCACTTTGGCCACATTCTCATCCGCTACGGTAAATTCAATTTCTCCACGGTTTACCATTTTAATAAGCTTCTCCACTTCTTCATCTACTTCAATAATATGAATACTGTCCCCAATTTCATCCGATAAATGCCGTAATCTGCCGGCAAAAGAAGAATGATTCTGAATATAAATGGTTTTCCCTGCCAGTTCCAGGGGATTACGAACCAGGACTTTATCCAGTTGGCCCTTTGTTTGTTTGTTCCACCCATTTGGTTTCCGCTGCACCAACACCTGCCTGGTGATACCGATAGGTACAGTAAAACGTATGAAATTTTTTCTTTCTTCGGTAACTGTAAGGTTAATAGCCAGTATATCACAATCCCCTTCCTCAAGCATCTGAAAAGACTGTTCAAGATCATTGTTCACTTTAATTTCAAGATCAATATTCAGATATTCAGCCAGTGCTTTAAGCAATTCATACTGATAACCCATCGGTTGCCCCCGATATATAAAATAATCCGTAGAATTGAAATCCGTCAACGCAACCAACTTTCCTCGTGAACGAATTTCAGACCAGTCCCGTATTATTACTTCTTTGTTACCTCCATCTTTCTGCGTAGGTCTGCAACCACTGCAAAAGAATATTGACAGGCATAGAAAAAGAATTGTATAAAATTGTTTCACAAGATAATATTTAGTTATTCAATGGTTCTTGTGTAACGCAACCATGATAATATTTCCTTCCCTTTTAGGTAATTATTGAAAATAATAGCATGGATATTTAAATACTCTTTGCCGGTTTATTACAACGAAAATAATAAAACTAATTGTAAAATGTCCAGGAAAGACCAAATTTGAAGAATAATTGGTTCATTGGATAATCAACCACCGTAAAATAATGCGGCCCGAGAAGTCCTGAAGTAACATGTTGAACCTTTACGAAAAACCTGGTTCGCTGTATTTTGATATTGAGATAAGTATCCAGAAACGGATAATTCCCGATTTTTTTCTTTTGCTGCACATAAAACTGGCCGGTCGCTGGCATATAAGCATATCCATAGTAAGTCGTCTGGAAATATAAATCAAAACCCAGTTGCAATTGTAATTGGCCCCCGGTATTCTTAAAATGGATGGTATGGTTAAAAGACGTGGAATTTCTAAAATTAACAAGAGGCAAAGGTAATACCCCGGGCTTACTGGCTTGTTGAATACATAATTGATTGAGAAAAGAAAACTTCCAAAGATAAAAGTCTTTATACAGCTCAAGATTATACAAAACAAGAGAACCTGAATACTGAACAGGAACAGCCAGACTATCAAAATATACATACTGGTTCAAAAAACTCGCCTGTAATTGTATCCCTGCATGTTTTTCCGGCTTCCGCAAAGAAACCCCGGCAGTCAGATCTTTCACATACCGAAAATCATTATTCCAGACAAAATAATTGGAAGAAAAATGATTCAGTCTGTAAACCGGCCTTTTCAATGAAAAATGGCCAAACATTCTGATAAAGACAGGATTGTCTTTTTTCCCTAACGTTTCCCTGATATTCCCGTGAATCTCAGTGTTTCCGGATTTATAACCCAACAGATACAGGGTTCCCCATGCTGTCCACTGAAAACGTTCGCCGATAGTATTAAATATCTCACCAAAAACAGATGTATTACCTATGGTTTTATTATGTATATTGGTAAATGAGGTATCCCCTTTGTGTATATTTATGATCGTATCCAACGTTCCGTTTTCAGAATATTTCTCCATCTCATTACGTAAACCAAAGCGGCTTCCAAGAGATATCTTTCTTTGGGGGTTACTACGTAACTCCAGGGCTACTTCATTTTCCCAGGTTCTGAAATAAGTGGTATCATATGTTTGCACCGAATCATAATAAATATGGTGATAAAATACAGACTGGGGATTAAGATCGGTATAGGATCGTCCTGTTTTCTCAAATCTTAATTTATAGGTTAATCTTCCCCACCCTTGCGGCAATTGCGGTTCATCAGACATTTTTGCCTTTGAAACGGAATCCTGGTCAGAAGTAAATTTTCCAAAAGCATAATAGTTCAGGATCTGAAAATTAGTATTTTTTATTCTGGACAAAGCTTTGCTTTCAAGCCCCAGGTTAACAGGAATATCTTTGGGTTTACTTGTTTCCAGATAATGTTCATCCTGAATTCCTCCATTTTCTTGCTGGCTGATATCATTTGTGCTAATATGTCCGAAAAAAGCATAATTCTCTCCAATGTAACTGGTAAAAAAAGCGAAAGTTTTTTTCTTATGTTCTTGAAAGTTGTACTGCCCTTCCCCCGACATAAAATTAAGTATAAGTCCGGCATTAAGATTTTTATTAATATTCTGTGTATGAATAACATCCAGAATTTGTTCCTGATTGATTTTTTGTCCTGCTGAGGCATAAGTAGCTTGGGTAAACGGGCTTCTGGCCCGGTAATAAACCTGCTTCCCGGAATCAAATATATATGGTTTATAATATTTCAGAAAGAAATCGTCTTCTGTTTCAGTCCATTCGGCATAGCTTGCTGAAAAAACTGGAGAGACAATATTCCCTGTCTTAACCGGATACCGATAATAAAGATAAGCGGGGTCAAACACTTCAAATCCAGCAAGGGTGGTATCTCTGGAAGCAGGTAGAATTTTCCCATCTTTATTCAGAATCCAGGCAATAACTTTTTGATCGATTTTCACTGAATCAGTTCTCTGCCCGTAAAATGTCAGGCCTGGAAGAAATAACAATACAACCGCTAAACAGCTTTTCATAACCCACAAATATAAAAAAAGAGGAAAGATAATTTCCTTTATTATCTAATGACAAGAAAAAAGAGCACAAAAAAAACCTTTAACCCACAGGTTAAAGGTTTTAAAAATCGGCGACGACCTACTCTCCCGCTTACGCAGTACCATCGGCGCGGATGGGCTTAACTTCTCTGTTCGGAATGGGAAGAGGTGGAACCCCATCGCTATAGTCACCTTAAACTTTTCCCCGTATTTCCTCTGTTGAGAATCAGGGTCATATCATAAACGTATTGAAAGAAAGTATAAAGAGTCATTCTATTGGAAAGCTTACGGGCAATTAGTACTGCTCGGCTTTGACATCACTGCCTTTACACCTGCAGCCTATCAACGTCATCGTCTTTAACGACCCTTA
>CAYLJE010000121.1:0-7034 GCA_964383915.1 uncultured Rikenellaceae bacterium | reverse complement strand
AATATTGAAAAGATTAAAACCATAGGGGATGCATACATGTGTGCCGGAGGAATTCCGGAAAAGAACAGAACAAATCCCGTAGAAGTTATTCTTGCAGCGATGGAGATGCAACAGTATATGATCCGGTTAAAACAAGAGCTGTCTGAACAAAATAAGCCGGCGTGGGACATCAGAATAGGCATCCATACCGGATCGGTAATTGCAGGAGTGATCGGACATAAGAAATTATCTTATGATATCTGGGGAGACACAGTGAATACGGCCAGCCGGATGGAATCATCCGGTAAAGCGGGGAAAATTAATATTTCAGGTTCAACATATGAGCTGGTTAAAAATTTCTTTATTTGCGAATATCGTGGGAAAATGCCAGTGAAATACAAAGGGGAAATTGATATGTATTTTGTGGAAGGCATCCGTCCCGAATTGGCTGAAGAAAACAGAATCACTCCAAATCATAGTTTCTTCATTCATCTGCAGATGCTCAGATTGCAAGACCTTGAAGAATATATTCTCGATAAACTGGAAAATGAATTATCAGAAAATCTGAACTTTCATAACGTTCAGCATACTATTCACGTTTCTGCCATGGCCGAATTGCTGGGGAGAGCAGAAAAAATTACGGATGAAGAAATGCTTATTACCCGGACTGCTTCCATTATGCATGACACCGGGTATTTGATGACATACGAAAACCATGAACAGGCAAGTTGTGATCTGGTAATGGATCTTTTACCAAAATATAAATACAACAACAAACAAATCAAACAAATATGTTCTTTGATTCTGGCAAAAAAAGACCCTTATCATCCAAAATCTGAAATGCAAAAAATCATGTTTGATGCAAATTATAATTTTTTAAGCAGGATTGATTTTAAAGATGTAGCCCTGCGTCTGTGGAAAGAAATAAAAGCTTACAAGAAGGATATTGTCTTTAAGATATGGCAACAGAAAATGATCACTTTACTGGAAAAATATGAATTCCATACTTTTACCGCCAGGAAACTAAGAGATGTCAGTAAGGAAAAACAAATCAACATTATCCGTAATCTTACCGAAACATAGTTTCTAAATTGTGATATATAATTTTTATCTTCTACTTTTGTAATCTGTGGGAAACAATTAAATCGAAAAAAAATGAAGTGGGAAAATTTATCGTTTGGTTATATAAAAACCAAATATAATGTACGAAGTTTTTATAAAAACGGAGGTTGGGGACCAATTGAAATAAGTGATTCAGAATATATTCCTATGCATATGGCAGCTACATGCCTGCATTACGGACAGGAAGTTTTTGAGGGGATGAAAGCTTTTATGGGGAAAGACGAACGGATTCGTTTGTTCCGGTGGAAAGAAAATGCCAAAAGAATCCGCCTTTCTGCCAAAGGCCTTTACATGCCGGAGATCCCTGAAGATTTGTTCCGGGAGGCTATATTAAAGGTAGTGCAGGTAAATAAGGAATTTGTTCCTCCTTATGGAACCCATGCTTCCTTGTATATTCGTCCACTATTGATTGGAACAGGTGCTGAACTGGGAGTGAAACCATCTGAAGAATATCTTTTTTTAATATTCGTCTCTCCCGTAGGTCCTTACTTCCCAGATGGGTTTAAGCCTGTTGACATGATGATATGCAGAGATATGGACAGAGCAGCTCCTCATGGAACAGGTACTTTTAAAACCGGAGGAAATTATGCGGCAAGTTTAAGAGCCATACAAAAAGCCCATGAGGAAGGTTATGCCAATGTTATCTTTCTCGATGCTAAAGAAAAAAAATATATTGATGAATGTGGCCCCGCAAATTTTTTCGGGATTAGAAACAATACCTATATTACCCCAAAATCCTCTTCCATACTGGATTCAATTACCAATAAAAGTCTGATACAACTAGCCAGGGAGATGGACATCAAAACCGAACGAAGGAAGGTCCCGGTAGAAGAACTGGCTACTTTCGAAGAAGCCGGAGCCTGCGGTACAGCCGCAGTAATTAGCCCAATTCATACTATTGCTGATCCGGCAGCAGGAAAAACATACATCATTGGCGACGGAAAGCCGGGTCCTATATCTGCCAGGCTTTACCAACACCTGACAGCCATTCAATTAGGTGATGATCCTGATCATTATGAATGGACTACATTTGTAGAGTAAGGACTGAAAAGTACCTGAAAATAATCAGATGGGAACGAGAAAAAAAGATATTACAAGAAAACGACTGAGAAGTTCCTACCTTTCTTCCTTGATCAGTGTTACACTGGTGTTGTTTCTGCTTGGTCTGGTTGGGTTACTTATGTTAGATGCAAAAAAACTCTCTAATTACATCAGGGAAAGTTTTAGTTTCTCAGTAATGATCAAGGAAAATGCCAAGGAGGTAGAGGTAAAATTGTTTCAGAAATCTCTGGATGCACAACCATTTGTGAAATCTACACGCTTTGTCCCTAAAGAAAAGGCAGCCCGTAAATTGCAAGATGAACTGGGCGAAGATTTTCTTGATGTATTGGGATATAATCCACTTCTTCCTTCTATAGATGTTTATCTTACAGCCGATTATGCCCAACAGGACAGTATTAAAAAAATTGTTGCCGGATTTTCCCGGTTCCCTATCGTCAAAGAAGTTTACTACCAAAAATCACTCTTGCACGCTATTAATCAGAATGTGCAGAAAATAAGCCTGTTTCTTTTAGGCTTTAGTTTCTTATTATTATTAATCGCCATCACATTGATAAACAACACGGTACGCCTGATGGTATATTCCAAACGCTTTATTATTAATACGATGCAACTCGTAGGCGCTTCCCGTGGTTTTATCCGGAGACCCCTGTTGCTGCGCGGTGCTATCCAGGGTTTGCTGGGGGGATCATTGGCCGCCAGCCTGATCGCCGGAGTGATCTATCTTATTCAAAATGACTTTAAAGATTTCTTTCTGATTCAAAATTACAATAATATTGCAGTTTTAATGTCTGGTATTATTGTTCTGGGAGTAATATTGACCTGGATATCTACCTATCTTGCCGTAAATAAATATTTATCAACAGACGAAGACAAACTTTATTATTAATACAATGAAAAAAAAGAAATTTATTAAAACCAAACAGGAAAGCCAAACCGGATTTGCACTGGGTAAAAAAAACTATATTATGATTGCCATTGGCTTTGTAATCATAATTGTCGGATTTCTACTAATGACTGGTGGAAAATCCGATAACCCAAATACATTTAATCCGGCTATTTTCAGTTTCCGCAGGATAACCCTGGCCCCTGTGATGATACTAATTGGTTTTGCTTTTGAAATATGGGCCATCATGAAAAAAACAGATGACGACTCTGAAAATGCTTAACCTGATTATATGACGAACTTGGAAGCACTTATTTTAGGCCTCGTTCAGGGATTGACAGAGTTTCTACCTGTCAGTAGCAGCGGACATCTGGAGATTGGAAAATTTTTATTCGGAAACCTGCAGGATAGCTTGAATTTTACAGTGGCGGTTCATGGGGCAACTGTCCTCAGCATAATCGTTGTATTCAGGAAAGATATAGTAAACCTGCTCCGCGGTTTTTTTGCTTTAAAAAAAAATGAGGAAACCATCTATGATCTAAAAATATTGTTATCTGCTGTTCCTGTAGGCATTTTAGGCCTATTATTTAAAGATGATATTGAATCCTTGTTTAGCGGGAAGGTTCATTTTGTCGGAGCAATGTTGATTTTAACAGGAGTTCTCTTATTTACGACCATCCTCGTTCCGGCCGGAAGAAGGAAAATCTCCTGGTTAGATTCATTTATTATTGGGATTGCCCAGGCTTTTGCTGTTCTTCCGGGCATAAGCAGGTCCGGAGCCACCATCGTGACAGGTATATTATTAGGAGACGACCGTACCGAAGCAACCCGTTTTTCTTTTCTGATGGTTTTGTTGCCTGTTATTGGAGCTAATGTGATGGAGATTTTCTCAGGTGATTTTTCCAATCAGAACCCGGTGGGAAATATTCCTTTGATCATCGGTTTCCTGACTGCTTTTATATCAGGTCTTTTTGCATGCAAATGGATGATCTCACTGGTAAAAAAAGGAAAATTATTCTATTTCGCCATCTATTGTCTGGCGGTGGGTGTTATTACATTAATATTTATTTAAATTAAAAAATGAATTACCTCGCAGCAAGCTGTCGAAGGTTCATCAAAAGAATCCTTCTCTAATCGCTGCAAGCAGCGGAGTATTAAACTCATTTATCCCGATACGCTTCACTATCGGGATTCATTCAACTTACATATTTCAATTCACTTCGTTTTTAAAATATGAGTTTCACGAATAAACAGTTGGAGTTTGATTTTCAGGAAGGTGAAGTCTTGTTATTTGATAAACCTGCCGGATGGACCTCTTTTGACCTCGTGAAGAAAGTCAGAAATCTCATCAAATATTTTCTCGGGGTTAAAAAAATAAAAGTCGGACACGCGGGAACATTGGATCCTCTGGCTACCGGGCTGATGATCCTATCTACAGGAAAGGCAACAAAACAAATCATCCGTTACCAAAACCTGGATAAAAGTTATCTGGCTGAACTGGAATTTGGGAAAACCACCCCCTCCTTTGATTCGGAAACGGACATTGATCAAACCTACCCGTTTGATCATATTACCAGGAAAAAACTTTTGGAGGTTTTATCTTATTATACTGGCAGCCAGGAACAATTGCCTCCGGCGTACTCGGCAAAAAATATAGATGGAGAAAGAGCTTATAAATTGGCACGACGAGGAGAAAAAGTAATTCTGAAACCACAAGCCATAACTATCTCGAGACTGGAACTTGTCTATTTTAATCCTCCGTTTTGTTCTTTGCAGATCGATTGTTCAAAAGGAACTTATGTCCGGTCTCTCGTAAGAGATATTGGTTATTCATTGAATAGCGGCGCTACGATGACGGCTTTAACACGTACTCGCATAGGCCAGTATCAACTATCAGAATCATACACAATAAAAGAATTTGAAAAAATTTTACAAGAGACGTAACAAATTGTAATCTGTTACGTATAAGGCTTAACTTTTTTTTTGTCTCATAAAAAATGATTATACCATGAAATTATCCCAATTTCGTTTTGACTTACCGGAAAATCTGATTGCGAAATATCCTGCAAAAAATCGTGATGAGTCCCGTTTAATGGTATTGCACCGTAATACCGGCAAGATAGAACATAAGATTTTTAAGGATATTATCAATTATTTTGGAAACAAAGATGTATTCGTATTTAATGATACCAAGGTTTTCCCGGCCAGGCTTTATGGGAATAAAGAAAAAACAGGAGCTGAAATAGAAGTTTTTCTTTTGCGGGAATTAAACAAGGAGCAACGTTTATGGGATGTATTAGTGGACCCTGCCAGAAAAATAAGAATTGGAAACAAATTGTATTTTGGGGAAAGTGATATGCTGGTGGCTGAGGTAATTGATAATACTACTTCCAGAGGCCGGACCCTTCGTTTTTTGTACGATGGCCCTTACAAAGAGTTTAAAAAAACTTTATATAAATTAGGAGTAACACCACTGCCCAAGTTTATTGATCGCCCTGTAGAACCTGAAGATTCAGAAAGATATCAAACCATTTTTGCAAAAAATGAGGGCGCAGTAGCCGCTCCTACCGCCGGAATGCATTTTAGCCGTGAACTATTAAAACGTCTGGAAATAAAAGGGATTGAATCTACTTATATTACACTGCACGTGGGCCTCGGTAATTTCAGAAAAGTTGATGTGGAAGATCTTACCAAACATAAAATGGATTCTGAAAGAATTACCATCCCCGAAGAAACAGCAGAGGTTGTGAATGCAGCCAAAGACCGGAGCAGTGTTGTTTGTGCCGTGGGAACAACTGTTTTGCGTACCATGGAAAGTTCTGTATCTACGGATTTCCGCCTGAAACCTTTTGACGGTTGGACCAATAAATTTATTTTTCCTCCTTATGTTGTGAAAATACCGGACCGTATGATCAGTAACTTTCATCTTCCTTATTCCACATTACTGATAAATGTTTCAGCATTTGCAGGTTATGATCAGTTATTTAAAGCATATAAGGTGGCTGTTAAAGAGAAATACCGTTTCGGGACCTATGGAGATGCTATGCTGATCATTTAATCTGCCCCGATACTTCAGAAAATTTTCAGAACCTACGGAGTATTCCTGTCGGTATTTATATGCGGAGAAGTATGATTGGGATCCACCAGTTCTCTGTATTTGAAAAAGATTTTCTGAAAATCTTCCCAGGTAGGATATTTTAGTTTTGGATTCCTCAACAGGGCAGAAGGATGAAAAACAGGCATGACCCAACGATGATGCCATTCGATCCAGGTACCACGTACTCTGGTTATTTTCAGAGTGGGATCCAGCAATCCGTTTAAAGCGGTAGCACCTAATAATACAATAATTTTAGGATTTACCAACTCAATTTGTTTTAACAAATAAGGAAGACACATAGCCCGTTCTTCAGGCAGGGGAGCCCGGTTATTCGGAGGCCGGCACTTTACAATATTACCAATAAACACATGCTCTTTCCGGTTAAAATTACAGGCAGCCAGGATTTTATCCAGGAGTTGTCCCGAACGGCCCACAAAAGGCCTGCCCGTAAGATCTTCATCACGGCCGGGACCTTCTCCTATTAAAAAAATCTCTGCATGAGGACTTCCTTCTCCAAAGACCACATTTGTACGGGTTTTGCTCAATTGACATTTTGTACAATGAAGAACTTCCGTTTTTAATAATTCAAATTCATTATTCATAATAAAATTAATAAAATAAAGATCAATCGTTTTACCCGCATAAAGATAACCTTTATCAAAATTAATCGTAAAAAAATAGATGGATTTGTTTATTTTTATTTAATATTTTAGGTTGCAACCTTTTAGGCAATAAAGCAGTCATTTTAAAAGTAAATAATATACATATTACACGAAGAATCTCTTTTATGGCAACCTTCAAAACGAAATTATTTATCGTTTTGACCTGTTTGTTTTTGTTTGTGCAAAATGGACAGGGTCAGTGGTTGTCGGGATATACACACAGGAAAAA
>CAYLJE010000120.1:0-7162 GCA_964383915.1 uncultured Rikenellaceae bacterium | reverse complement strand
GCCTTATTTGGCACTTTCTTTTAATTTTTCAAAATACATGGCAAAAGAACGGTAGAGAAAGTGTGTCCATTTCCCGAACGGAACGATGATCAATGCCCATTGCACCAGGATCATCAGATGAACCAGATAAAGCCATAAATTATTCTCAAGCAGATGAAGATCTATGAACAGACGGACGGCAAAAGCGGATAGCCCCATCAGGAAAAGCCAGATAACAAAAAACCAATCGCTGGGATGCGAATGTTTGCTAATTTCTTTATCCTTTTGAATACGTCTCCTCACAAAGTCGAAAGTTACCACGAAAATAATTGCACTTTCAACGTATCCCAATACAATAATAAACAGGCTTTGGGAAGAAAACCAATCAAGAAATACGGTGGTAAACAACAAGCTCAGGTATCCCAGCACAAGGATAAAATGCTCAAACCATCGCAATTGATTATTGTCGCATCCGAGGGTTCGTTTCTGCGTGAACATATGTACAAAAAGGTCGCCAATCGCAACGAAATAGGCTGATATCGACGCTTTAATTCCGGGTTTATACACGGTGAGCCACCACATACGGATGATGTTGGGAAGCAAAATGGCTACAAAGACTATGGTAATGGCGGCCAGTTCGAAATAATGGCCGTAATGCATAATGACATCGAGGTGAAACTGCTGGGAAGCGCCAAACCAAATTACCAATGCCGCCAGCAACAAAAAAGCTGTGACCGAAGCAGCTAAGGATTTATAGAGCAAACCCGATAAGCCGGTCCAGTCATATTTGGCGATGAGCCACCTACGGAGAGACATCATTAGTTCACCGGGATCTGCTTCACGGGGACAAGTTTCGCTACATACACCGCAATAATAGCATAGCCAGGGATCGAGCGAGGATTGAATTTCCCCGTCTAAACCCAGGACACTGTAACGGACCATTTTCCGCGGAAATGAGTTATCTTCATCCGACAACGTACAAACTGCCGTGCAATTTCCGCAATTATAACACGCATTTGCATCGAATGCCCCATATTTTCTAAGTTCGTTGGTAAACTCAGGATTTATCCTTGCCATTGCTCTTTATTTTATAATAAAAATACTCGTCCATATCATCTATTTCACCGGTTACAACAAAACCGTATTTCAGCAAACTCATTAGTTGAAACATCACTTCGTCCCTGGGCAGTTTCAACTCCTCAGCAAGTTGCGGAACCGTTTTATCCCCTTCTTTTAAAGCATTAAGCAGTAGTTTTTTTATTTTTGTAAAATACTTTAACCGCTCGGTTACCTCCTTTGGAACAGGACGTTTCTCTTTCAGATATTTTGCCGTTTTACCTTTTTCAACTTCCATGATTTTTCTTTTAAGTATTGGGTATTAAAGCATCAATCATACTTTCCACATCCTCATCGGTTAAGCCAATGAGATTAAGGGCATTTACAGGGCAAACGGGCAGACACATGCCGCATCCTTTACATACAGATGAATTGACCTTCGCAATGAATTTTCCGTCTTTCTCAACTTTTTCAAAAGCGCTGTACGGACAGGCTTCTTCACATTTGCCACACCACTCACAAGCATCTTCATCAATTGTAGCTACTGTAGGTTCCAGTGCCAACTCACCCGAAGCAACGAGGGAGAAGGATTTGGTTGCTGCTGCCAATGCCGAGTTCATGGATTCCATGATGTTTTTCGGACCCTGGCTGGCTCCTGCAATGGTCACCCCGTCAATAACGGTTTCTACCGGACGTAATTTCATGTGGATTTCGTTGAAGAATTTGTCCCTTCCTTTGGGAACCTTCAATAAATTACCAATGGAATTGTCTTTTCGGGGGACCATTCCGGTAACAAGAACTACCAAATCAGCCGCCACTTCCAACTCTTTGTCAATAGTGAGAATATCCTTGATTTTCACAAACGTCTGCTCGCCTCTTTTTTCCACTACAGGCGGGTCGTGTTCAAACGATTGAAGGTAAATATCGCCCAAACGCGAAGATTCATCATACAGTATTTCCTGCTTACCATAAGTTCTTATACCTCTGTTAAAATGATAGTTATGGATATTTTTAAATTTTTTCTTAACATCAATAGCAGCATGAATAGTGGCAGTACAACAATAACGCGAACAGTATTTATTAGGACCATCCACCTGCCGACTTCCCACGCAATAGATATAAGCAATATGCTTTATGTCTTTGCCATTGTATATTAATTTATCATCACAATAGTGAACAATGCGTTTGAACTGAGGCAACGTAACCACATTATCAATTTCACCATAACCGAATTCTCCCTTTTTAGGTTCATAAGGATCAAATCCCGTGGCCAGCAATATAGCCCCGACTTTTAAATTCAGGTATTCTGTTTTTTGACTGAAATCAACGCCGGTACACACCTCTTCACATTTGCCACAACGGGTACAATTTTTCATGTCAACAGCCGGTAATTGCGGATATTCACTGGGATAATTATGATAGATAGCTTTTCGTGTGGTAATGTTAAAGTTAAATTCATCGGGAACTTCCACCGGACAAACGTCAATGGCTTTTTGCAATTCACCACTATTACATTGCAACTTGAAATGCCGGGGTGTGATCTTAACTTTTACCTGAAAATTCCCTACACTTCCTTTGTTTTCAACCACTTCAGCACCTGTGAATAAAGTGACATTCTTGTGTTTCATCACCTCATTGTATAATCGCGTTACCAATTCTTTGCCTGTTTCCTTGCTAATAAAAAGATTGTCCCATTGCCCCACACGGCCTCCCACAAAAAACTCTCTTTCAATAAGAAAGACTTCCGAACCTGCTTCAGCCAATTCAATGGCGGCACGCATACCGGCCACACCTGCACCAATTACAGCAACTGCTTTTGTTGATTTAACTTCTATTGGCTCCAGCGGTTCGGCATTCCGAACTTTTGCGATGGCTGCTTTTACGACTAGTATAGCTTTTTCGGTGGCGCCTTCTTTATTATCGGAGTGTGCCCAGGAAACCTGTTCACGAATATTAGCATGAACATAATTATATTTGTTTAACCCGGCCCTTTCGACAACTGCCCTAAAAGTTAAAAGGTGCAATTTTGGTGAACAGGAAGCCACTACTACTCCATCAAGTTGCTGGTCTTTAATATCCTCCACCATTTCTTTTTGGTTGGAATCAGCGCAGGCAAACATGGTTGTTTTGGCCATAAAAACACCTTCATCGCCTTCAACAGCCTTCCGAACCTTTTCCACATCCACGTAATCGGAGATGTTTCCTCCACAATGACAAATGTAAACGCCTAATTTTTTATTCATTTGGATTCCTCCTTCCGTAAATAACTTATTGCTTCTGCTGAGGCAGCACCCCCCGAAAGGATAGAATCGGGAATATCCATAGGTCCGGAAGCTGTACCGGCAACAAAAACGCCATCAATACTTGTTTTAGAAGGACTTGCTAAAATATCTGACTGATCGATAAAATGAAAAGGATCTAAATTGAGTTTCTCATTATCAAAAACCTCATCAATTCCCCGATTGGGCAAAACACCTACTGAAAGCACCACCATATCATGTTCGGCTTCTTTCACAACTCCGGCTTCAATATCCTCGTAACGTAAAATCAGGTTACCGTTTTCTTTTTCGGTTATTTTCCCGACTTTTCCTTTAATAAATTCCACACCCATATCCTGGGCTTGTGCATAAAACTCGTTAAATCCTTTTCCAAATGCCCTGATATGCAGGTAGTAAATGGTGACATCAGCCATAGGCAAAGCTCCCATAAGTAATTGAGCTTGTTTTATGGAATACATACAACAAACCTGTGAACAAATAGGGTTTCCGACAGATTTGTCGCGCGAACCGGTACACAAAACATAGGCAAGATTATCAGGCATTTTGCCATCGCCCGGTCTCAAAACAGTATTAAAAGGACGGGTAGGCGCCAACTCACGCTCCATTTGCATGGATGTAATCACATTTTTGTATTTATCGTAACCGTAACGTGGTATTTTCAACGGGTCAAACAATGTAAATCCCGTAGCCGTCACTACCGTTTTTATTTTCACCAAAAATTCTTCTTCGGTTTGTGTAAAATCAATGCAGTTAGGAGGGCAGGCTCGCTCGCAAGCACCACATAAGATACAATTCTCAATGTCGATAGCGGCAGCACGCGGACTTGCAATACTAAATGGGATATAGGCCGCTTTTCGACCCACCAAACCGTATTGATATTCATCCTTAACGCTAACGGGACAAGCTTCTTCACAAAGCTGGCAACCGGTACAATCGGCAACATTAACATAACGCGGCTTTTGCAAAACAATGGCTTCAAAACGATATTCTCCCTTTTTGGTTATTTTCCGGGGCTCCGCTCCGGTAAAAACAGTGATATTAGGATGCCTTGCAATTTCGGAAACTTTTGGCGTAGTAATACAAGCAGCACAATCAAGCGTAGGAAAAACCTTACTTAACAATATCATTTTCCCGCCAATAGACAATTCCTTTTCCACGAGTAAAACTTTATAGCCAAGATTAGCAATATTTAGTGCTGATTCGCCACCAGCAATACCGCCGCCAACCACAAGAACATCGTATTCCAATATTTTCATTTGTTCCTGCATATTCATTAATTTGAAGATTTACTTAAATATTCCGTAAAACTTTTTACATGTTTTACGAAAGGCTCGCTGCATACGGAACAAATGGCTGCCATTTTCAGACGGGCAGGATCTATTCCTTTATCCTTCATCATTTGCTGAGTGACACTCATCAATTGTCCGGTTTTTACGCTACACGACTCCCCATAGGGACAGTCGGTACCATCGGCGGCGATAAATACCCCGTCAAAACCCTGCTCAAGGGCATGCAAAATCCACCGGGGTTTAATGGCGCTTGAACAAGGAATAGGAATGGTGTAAACGGTGGGCGGATAATGTAATTTCAACAAACCCGCCATATCAATGGCGGGATCTGAGATTTTTTCGGTTGAAAACACAAGAATCTTCGGAGTTTTTTCCATTTCTTATCTGCTACTTTTTAAGGTAGATTTTAAAATACCCGGCTTCTTCTACCGTCCCCAGGTATTCATATCCCTTTTTGGTACACCATTTCGGGATATCCCGTCTTGTACCTTCATCTGCAGAAAGTACTTCCATAATCTGGCCTGACTGAATCTCGCCTATGGCCTTTTTGGCAGCCAATAATGGTCCCGGACAAGATGTTCCACGAGCATCTACTGATTTGTCAACATTTACCTGTGCTAATTCTTCTGGTGTCATGATTTTAATTTTTAATTGATTATTTTTATTTAAAACGATTTCTCATTTTCAAATGAAAAGCTGAATACTGCTTTCACCGGCATCAGCCACAAAAGTAGCGGCACCTGCATAATATAAATAGGGATAGTCAATCATTTCATCTTTCGTAAAGCCCATCAGGTTCATAGACATCTCACATATGGTTATTTCAATGCCCAACTCGCCTGCCTGTTTAAACATTTCGTCTAAAGAAAGTACATTTTGTTTCTTCATTAAATGCTTAATCATGACGGGTCCCATTCCCTCCATATTCAATTTCGATAACTTCAACTTGTCTTTCCCTTTTGGTAACATCATACCAAACATTTTAGCAAGAAAACTTTTGCCTTTAACCTTTTTATTTTTATCTCTGAGTGCTGAAAGCGCCCAAAAAGAGAAAAACAATTTTACTTTGGTATCCATAGCGGCTGCAGCGATTGAAATAACCATAGCAGCTAATATCTTGTCCATATCACCGGAAATAATGGCTATCGAAAGCTGATCTTTTCTTTGATTTTGCAGTTGATCTACTTTTTTTTCCAGCTCTTTAATTTTCTGCTCAATTTCTTCACTCATTTCTGTAAATTAAGTTTAACTGATACTGTATCCTTTTCATGGTATCCCCCCTGACAAGTCCCGGAACATTCCTTTTTAGATACAATTATTTAAATAAATAAGTTAATATCCGCTTTTTCAGCTGATGACATATATTCTCCAATGCCGCAAATATCATCAGCCAGATCAATAAAATCTTCCAGTTTGTCACCATGCCATACCTTGCCGGCAAAACCGCAGATATGAATTTTTACATGGGTCATTTCCTTTGCTGTCCGAAACGCTTCCGTCCAGTGAGGTGTTTCCAGGCGTTTTAATGAGGCCAGGAAGTCATCCTTCTTATCCGTAATTTCAGCCACCCTGTCATTGGTAAGCGCATTCTCTTTCTTAAATGCAAAGGCAGCTTGCAGTAATACAAAGATTTCTACGTCCATATCCTCTGCGGCAGCTCCCCCGAGAATTACTCCGGCAGCCGTTAATTTATCAACGCTTCCGGAAAATAATGCTAATGTGAGTTTTTTTGCCATAATGTTTCATTTTTTTTAGAATTACAAAGTGTAAATGTATGGCATACTTTTTCTCTCTTCACAAATATTGACGTGATATAAGTTTAAGCACAATGTGATATTTATCACTTTTTTATATATTTGCATTATTTATTTGCATTATTATGAGTAGTTTCAAATGTTTGGATTGTAAGGTAAAATCATCTGCCGTACAATATCTCACTGATACACAAATTCATCAGATGGGAAATAATTCCGTAGAAGTTCATTTTGATTCGGGTGAAATAATATTTAAACAGGATGCCTTATCTTCCAATATTATTTATTTGAAAAACGGCCTTGTCAAATTGTTTATGAAAGGACCATACCGGGATCAGATCCTAAAAATTGTAAAAGCTCCTGCTTATCTGGGGATACCTACAACAGTTGGCGACAAGATTAATCATTATTCGGCTATGGCACTTGATCATACGACCGCATGTTTTATCGATCTTGAGACCTTTCGCAAACTTGTTCACGCCAACGGGAGCTTTGCCTGGGAAATTATCCTGACATTATGCAGATATGAGCTGGATCAGTTTCATCGGTGCATCAATCTGACGCAAAAACAACTGAATGGGAAACTGGCAGGGACCCTTTTGTATCTGGCTAACGATATCTATGAATCAAATTCTTTTCATTTGCAACTTACACGACTTGAACTTGCCGATATTATTGGTACTACAAGGGAAAGTATCAGCAGGATATTGCAAACTTTTATAGAAGATAGGCTGATTAGCGTCTCTGGGAAAAACATTACGATACTGGATGAAGAAAAACTTAAAAAGATCAGCAGGACAGGGTA
>CAYLJE010000119.1:0-7166 GCA_964383915.1 uncultured Rikenellaceae bacterium | reverse complement strand
ACATGTTTCTCAGTAATAGCATAGGGTTCCTCATGTAACGGATCGGGACAACAATCTGTGATTTCCAACACATAATGGCCCCTTCTTGTTTTGGTCATCTTCAGAAAATACACAGGATAACCAAATTTCCGGGCTAATTTCTCTATGCCCAGGTAAATAGATGTTTCCTGATTTAAAAACCGGGTGAAATATTCGGCTTCTGTCCGAATGGGGGCCTGGTCTGAAACAAAAAAAGTTAATTCGGAAATGTTCTCTTTTTGATACTTCAACATAGTCCGGTAGGTCTGATGCATAGGAACCGCCTCTGAGCCAAATCTTTTGCGTGTTTTATTTAATAATTTATCAATAACCATATCATGCATAGGTTTATAGATACCTACTATCAAATATGAGAAATAAAATGGCATCACGGCCCCCCATTCCCAGTTATTATAATGTCCGGCAACAACAAGACCATGTGGTTTTGCTTTAATGAGCTCCTCAAACCGTTTGTTATTTTTCACTTTCACCCTTTTTTGTATTTGTTTCGGGCTGATATGAATTAATTTAATAACCTCCACAAACAGATCACAAAAATGCCGGTAGAATTTCCGTTCAATTTTTTTCCTTTCCACTTCACTTTTTTCAGGGAAAGCGTTGGCCAGGTTTGTCCGGACCACTTTCTTTCTGTAACCAATAATATAATGTATCAGAGGATTCAGCAGATCGGAAAGCAGATACAGCAACGGCAGGGGAAGCCATGCCAGTGTCCAGAGTAAAGCATAGGCAAAATATGAAAGAATTAATTTCACGAACACACGAGCAATTATAAATATTCCCTGATCAGTTTTAAAGCATTTTCAAAAACAGCAGGATTGGCAGCGATAATTTCTTTTCCAAAAAGATAGTTGCTTCTGCCCCTGAAATCAGTAACACGTCCGCCCGCTTTTTCCACGAGCAACGCCCCGGCTGCCACATCCCAGGGGCTCAGGTTGTATTCATAAAAACCATCATACCTGCCACAAGCTACATAGGCCAGGTCTGTTGCTGCTGAACCCAGGCGCCTGACACCCTGGGTTTCTACCATAAACCTTTTAAGAACATCCATATAGGGCTCGATACGTTCAAAATTAATAAACGGAAATCCGGTAGCCATAAGCATTCCGTCCAAAGAAGAAACGTCACTCACCCGAATCTTTTCCCCGTTCAGTGTAGGCACATCCTCTTCGGAAACTGCGAACACTTCATGCATGCCGATTTCATAAACAACGCCTAACACAGTCTTTTCTTTATACTGCAGGGCAATACTCACCGCAAAGGGAGGTGATCCGTGAATATAATTTGTCGTTCCATCCAGAGGATCAATAATCCAGGTATATGTCTGTTGTTTCTGTTCGGTTGTTTTTTCTTCTGTTAAAAAGCCACTCCCCGGGAGAAGGGAAGACAATCGCTTCACCAGTTTCCGTTCTGATTCTTTATCTACACGGGTTACATAATCATGAACTCCTTTGGTTTGAATATCCTTTTTAGATAATTGTCTTCTCTGTGTTTTGATAAAAGTCCCAGCTTCTACAGCGATCTCCGTTACTGATAATAACAATGATGACAGGTTCATGACACGAACAATTTATTTTATAAATAAAAGATGTAAATTTAATCTAAAAAATTGATTTAGTCATTCCCTTTCAATAATTGATACATCTTTAGCTGTGCATTCACTCTACGTTTCATATTATCCCGCTTATACTGATTATCCAACTTTTTATTAATGATACGGGTTTTTACATTATCCCTGAGTTGTAGATCTATAATTTGCCGAAGTTCTCTCTTTAACCCGGGGTCAAAAACCGGACTAAAGATTTCAACCCGGTGATCCAGATTACGGATCATCCAGTCTGCCGACCCGATATAATATTCCTCTTTACCATCATTACAAAAGATCATGATTCTTGAATGTTCCAGGTATCTTCCCACAAGACTATACACTGTAATATTTTCACTCATTCCTTTTTCCTGTGGTATCAGTGAACATATCCCCCGGATAAGCAAGGTTATTGTCACCCCTGCCATACTGGCTTTATATAATCTCATGATCATATCCTGATCCACCAGATTATTCAGTTTCATGATTATATAAGCCTCTTTCCCGGCCAGTGCATTTTTTGTCTCCCGGTCAACCAGTGAACACAGTTTCTTTCGCATGGTTATGGGCGAAGTTAAAAAATACTGATAATTTACAGGCATATAAGGACTTTCAAGAAAATGAAAAACTTTTTCCGTATCCCTGGTAAGTTCGGGATGTGCTGTCAGCATAATAATATCCACATATACCCTTGCTGTTTCCTCATTAAAATTACCTGTACTGATCCCGGCAAGATGAATCGTCTTTTTCCCAATCTTTTTCTTTATCAGCAATAACTTGGCATGTACTTTCAACCCCCGTATTCCGAAGAACACTTTTGCCCCAGCCTCCTGCAGTTTTTTCGACCAATAGATATTGGAAGCTTCGTTAAACCGGGCCTGAAGTTCTATAATCACAGTCACAGATTTCCCGTTCTGGCAGGCATTGATCAACATATTCATAACCTTTGAATCACGGGCAACACGATAGGCTGTTATTTTTATCTCTGTCACGTCCGGATCAAGGGCAGCCTCCCGCAGAATATCAAGAAAATGACTAAAAGGATGATACGGAAAATGAAGAAAGATATCCTTCTGCCTTATGGTATCCAGTATGTTGATCTTTCTTCTGATATCAGGATGGTTAACATGAGGAATTAATTTGTATTCAAGGGATTTGGAACCAATATTCGGAAATTTCATAAAATCTTTAAAATTGTGATATTTCCCGCCGGGGATAATATTGTCCGAAACATCAAGATCCATTTTTCTCAGAATAAAATCCAACAAATCTGTTGCAATAGACTGATCATATACCAAACGAACAGGCTGTCCTTTTTTGCGTTCATTGATACCTTTGGCTATTTTTTCCAGAAAACTCTTGGACAGATCATTATCTATATCCAATTCTGCATCCCGGGTTAATTTTATCGTATGTGCTTCAAAATAATCGTAATGATAAATGTTGAAAACATCCGGTAATCCGGCACGGATCACATCATCCAAAAGGATAATAAATTTTTTCCTTTCGATACGGGGCAAGATGATAAACCGGTCCAGCTCCAGGGAAGGTACTTCTATCAAGGCATACTGTTTTCTGATATCCGGGTTTTTGCTTGTCAGCTTAACAGCCAGATATATAGATTTATCCTTTAACTGTGGAAAAGGCTTTTCTTCCTTCAGCATGATAGGACTCAGTGCCGGCAGTACCTTTTCGTGAAATATTTTTTGCAGGAATGCTACATGCTCTTTGGGGATACTATGTTCATCAATCAGGTAAATTTTTTGTCTTTTCAGGGCATCAATGATTCCGAAATAAATTTTTTCAAATTCCTTTTGCTGATCCATTACAATCTGCTGAATCTGCCTCAATATTTTCCCGGGATTCCCTCCAATCATCTTCTTGGCTTTGATATCTAACTCAACCATTCTTCGCAGCGAGGCTACCCTGACCTTAAAAAACTCATCCAGATTATCTGAAAAAATGCCAAGGAACCGCAGCCTTTCAACCAGCGGCACAGAGGGATCCGCAGCCTCCTGCAACACCCTGTGGTTAAAAGCCAGCCAACTGATTTCCCTGTTAACGATACATTTCTCTTTAGCCATCTGTCTTTTATCCGGATTTTATGATATCAGAAATTCTTTGGGGTAATGCAAAACATGTCTCGCCAGATTACCGATTGAAATTCCTTTCCATGTATCGGTTTCAAATCGGAAATATACAAAACCGGAGGTAGGAATATTGTGAATAAATTCATCAAGGAAATAATTGGCCAGATCGGTAAGACCCGGATTATGACCAACCAACATAAGTCTGGTAACATGATCTGGTGTATTTTTTATAATGGCTTGCAATTCATTGAACGATGCCAGATAAATAGCTTCATTCACTAGCATCTTTGCATAAGAAGATTTCATCGATCGGATAAATAATATTGAAGTATGCAGCGCGCGGCAGGCAGGACTAGTGAGAACCTGATCCGGCACTTCAAATTGCCTGGACAGGTATTCGCCCATAAATAAAGCATCCCTTATTCCTCTCGTTTTCAGAGGACGGTCAATATCCTTGACTTCCATATTTTCCCAATCTGACTTGGCGTGTCTGAGAAGATAAAGTTCTTTCATCATCGTAAATTTTTACAATAATTGACTGGCTAGCTCGGCCAGATAACTACGTTCCCCCTTAACCAGATTTACATGTGCAAAGATGTCCTGTCCCCTCATTTTATCTGTCAGGTAAGTCAACCCGTTGGAACCGGCATCTAAATAGGGTGAATCAATCTGCTCAATATCACCTGTGAAAACCAGTTTGGTCCCTTCTCCTGCCCGGGTAATGATGGTTTTAACCTCATGGGGTGTCAGGTTCTGAGCTTCGTCAACAATAAAAAATATATCCGATAAGCTGCGCCCCCGAATATATGCCAGAGGTGTGATAATTAGTTTCTCGTCCTGAAGCAAATGATCAATACGTTGATAATCCTTACTCTGGGGGGAAAACTTATTTTTTATTACAGACAAGTTATCAAATAAAGGCTGCATATATGGCTCTATTTTCTCACTCACATCACCCGGAAGAAACCCCATATCTCTGTTTGCCAAAGGTACTATCGGCCGGGCCAGGAAAATCTGTTTGTATTCCCTTCGTTGATGCAAGGCTCCAGCCAAGGCTAACAATGTCTTCCCCGTACCTGCTTTACCGGTCAGTGCAATCAACTGGATTTCTTTCCTCAACAGGGCATCCAGTGAAAAAGTCTGTTCTGCATTCCGTGGCTCTATGCCGTAAGTCTGTGTCTTCTCAACACGGTCAACAGATTGATTAAACGGATCATAATGAGCCAATACGCTCGACTTATCATTCCGGATAATAAAATATTGATGGGAAAATGGAGCCGTCTTAAAATGCAAAGTATCTACCGGCACCCTGCGTTGATCAGAATAAAGGGTAGCAATAACCTCATTATCAGCATCCTCTATGATCTGCACCTCATTGAATAAATCATCAATATTAATAACCTTATCGGTAGTATAGTCCTGTGCCTGGATATTGAGTGACTTGGCTTTCAGGCGGAGATTAATGTCTTTTGATACCAGGATGACGGGGTTATCAGGATATTTATTGGTAACATATTCGGCAATGGCCAGAATGCGATGATCCGGTGTGGGCTCAGAAAAAGAAGATAACATCCTGTCGGAAAAAGGCTTCCCCGTTTCAATGAATAACTTTCCCCGGCCTTTTCCAAGGGAGACTCCGTCGGTAAAAAGCTTGTCCCCGGCTAGTTTATCCAGTTCGCGTGTCAGCTCACGGGCATGAAAATTGATGATCCCATTTCCTTTTTTAAACTTGTCCAGCTCTTCCAGCACAACAATCGGAATAATAATATCATGCTCCATGAAATTAAAAATACTCTGGTAATCATGTAACAAAACATTGGTATCCAGAATAAAATATTTTTTTTCGTGCTTCATCTGTTTAGACATGCAATTATTTACCGTAAATATAATGGATTATTTTAATAGTTTTATTATTCACTTTTCATCATTAGATTTGCACAAACACTAAAATATGGAACTATTACAAGGAATCCTTACACGAAGAAGTATCAGGAGTTTTTCCAACCAACCCGTTAGGGAGGAAGATATCTATAAAATCCTGGAAGCTGCCATGAAGCAACTTTTCAATCTTCCTGATCCTATAGAACCTCTGGCACTGGTTGCCCTTGGATATCCCTCTGAAATCCCGCCACAGCCTACTGACCGTTTCAAACGAGACAGGATACATATAGAGAAATGGTAAAGCACAGGTTTCATAACTACAAGGAGGTTCTAGAATATCTTTATTCCCAGTTACCCATGTACCAGAGGTCCGGAGGGGCTGCCTATAAGGCGGACCTCCACACGACCCTCCTGCTTGATAACTTTTTTCATCATCCGCACACCCGGTTTCCAACCATTCATATTGCCGGCACCAACGGGAAAGGTTCTGTTTCTCACATGCTTGCTTCCGTATTGCAGGAAGCCGGTTATAAAACAGGTCTGTACACCTCGCCCCACCTGAAAGATTTCCGTGAGCGCATAAAAATAAACGGACAATCCGTTCCACAGAAATATGTAATACAATTTGTCAACCGTTATTATCATCTTTTCGAGAAACTGAAGCCTTCATTTTTTGAAATGACAGCTGCCATGGCTTTTTTGTACTTTGCAGAAGAAAAAACCGACCTGGCTCTTATAGAGACAGGCATGGGAGGGCGCCTGGATTCCACGAATATCATCACACCGTTATGTTCCGTTATCACCAATATCGGCTTTGATCACACACAATTTCTTGGAAATACCCTGGCACAGATTGCCGAAGAAAAAGCCGGCATTATAAAAGAACATATTCCTGTGATCATAGGGAAGACACAGCCGGAAACGGCTCCCGTTTTCCAGAGGAAAGCAAAAAAACAACATGCTGAGATATGGTTCGCCGATCAGCAATTTTCCATCGACTACTCAATGTTTACCCCGGCAGGAAATCAGGTTTTCAATATTCATAAGGGGAGGAAACCCTTTTTACAACACCTTGAAACAGATCTTCCGGGACTTTACCAACGGGAAAATATGACAACATTACTTCAAACCCTCGATGTCCTTCATACACAAATTTCACTCCCTGAAGAAATCATCCGAAAAGGGTTAAAAAACGTTATCAGCAATACCGGATTGCAGGGTCGCTGGCAGGTACTCAACCAACACCCACTGATTGTGTGTGATACCGGACACAATGCAGAAGCTTTTACCTGGTTAGTAGAACAAATAAGAAATACACCTTATATTAATTTATATATAATATTGGGCTTTGTAAATGACAAACATTACCAGAACATACTGCAGATACTCCCTAAAGATGCTTTTTATTTTTTCACACGAGCAGACATCCCAAGGGCACTTTCTGAAAAAAGACTATACGAAGAAGCCTCTGCATACGGATTAAGAGGATATCCTGTTTCCAGCGTCCGGGAAGCTTACAAAGCCGCCCGGAATGCAGCAGGTGAAAATGACTTTATATACGTAGGGGGCAGTAC
>CAYLJE010000118.1:0-7180 GCA_964383915.1 uncultured Rikenellaceae bacterium | reverse complement strand
CCAGTATTATATTTACTCCGGCTTTTGCCAGGCCAGATCCAATTGCTCCTGCCAATACTCCACCACCGCCCGTTATAAGGGCTGTTTTCCCTTCAAGATTGTATAATCTGTCAATATAATCCATTAGTGTTAATTTTAAATAGTATTCTTTTCATATTAGAAAATCATTTACAACGGTATAAAGTATACCCTAAATATCCAAAATGAAAATCTATTACACTTCTCCATTGCACGCCACTATTGGAAATGCTCATTTCAAAGTTTTTCACCGTAGCGAAGGCTGCGCTTTCAAAACTTTTCATTGTGCTTCCCAATATTAACGCACACTGTAGAACTTCATGACGATTCCATTTTAGATATTTAGGGGTATATATTAATTATTCCCCCGGGCGATACGCAATGCTTCGGTGGTAATATAATATTTAGTGATCATATCCGGCACCTCCCACTCGGGTAACCTCCTTTTTTGTAAGTAACCAAGGAATTTCTCCGTTACCTGCCTGAAATGTGCTTCATGGCCTACGTCGTATTTTTGAGGGATGCTCATTTTCCATAGACTGTCAGTTACTTTCACAGCCCTGATCCCCGGATACTTTACGGCGATGTGATCAATGGCTTTATGCAGGGTGTTTGCAAAAATTTCCGGATTCTCCTGTGCTCCGGCTTTGATATACAGTGTAGGTTTGAAATTTTCTTCTTCACCCTGTTTGATCATCAGGTCACAGCGGGTACCACGCATCAGGCTGTAGCGGGTGTCCGAGTTTTCAGGGGTATGATAGGTCCATGCTACTGATACCCTGGCCGTAATCCCCTTGATTTTATAAGTAACTTCCCCGTTGGAATAAATCTTTAGCGTGTCTCCATTCACATAATCTTTTAGAAATCCGGGATAGCTGTCCAGTCCGGTGATGATCTTAAATTGTTTTGGGGAAAGGTCGGTAGTCCAATGTCTGGCAGACAGGAAGTGAATATCCTTCTTGTGAATGATCTTCTTCGGGAAAGCGGACCATTGGATCAGGTCCACCAGGTGGGTGCCGACATCTGCGATCCCTTCCCCTTCCTGTTTTACATCAAAGAACCAGGCCGGGCGAATCAAAGCTTTGCCCGCCACATTCTTGTAAAAACGGTGTACACTTTTCTGAATCAGGGCCGGATCTTTAGCAGAGCCTTGTTGTAGTTTACCGAAGACATCAGGAACAAGAGATATTTCCCGTTGCAGGACGGTTGTGATTTCATAGCGCTCGGTCATGATATCATAAAGCAGTACGCCTTTTTGTTTTGCTATGTTAAAAGCTTCTTCCAGCAGAGGATAGGCTTTTGGGGTGATTACCATAGGCTTGTCGGCAAAGACGTTGAGGCCTTGTTCCACGGATTTTTTGATATATTCTGTTTTCCGGGCATTGTCCCCGGAGATGACTACCACATTACCGGGTTTCTCCGACAGCATCCTGTCCAGGAAATCCGGGCCGGTATATACCTTCTCTTGCCATGAAGTTGGGTTTTCCTGACGGGTGTTAAAACTTTTGATAAAGTCGAGGAACTCCCGTACTTCCGGACCTGCCGGAGCATAGACATAAGCTTCCGGGGATACCTGATCATACATGGTTTTTTGCACCAGCGCAGCATGGAAATGCCCGGGATCCAAGGTCATGAGCGTTACCGGGATACTATTTTCTTTCATGTTTTGTTTTTTTTCAGATTTACCGGGTTTCCCTTTCCCCCCTGTACATGCAGCTCCTGACATAAGCATTGCTGCCACAAGAAGGTAAATGAATTTGTATTTCATAGTTATTTCTTTTTATCCTTAAAGTTACTAATTATTTTTTTCTTCAACGATCAACGTCAAACTTTGATATAATTTGTCCCGTAAGGATAACGTTGAGGCCTGGAGAGTTTGCTATTGGCCTCGTCGTCATTGACGAAACGTTCTTTGGTGGGGTCCCAGTATAGTTTTCTCGGCAGTTTCATGGCGATATCACTGATCAGACAAACGGTACAGGCACGATGTCCGATTTCAATAGGTGAAATTGGCTGTTTCCGTGTCTTAATACAATCCAGCCAATTTCCATGTTGATCGTCACTTTTATACAAATGGATTTCATTCGGTCCAATAACAGAAGTAAGTATTTTCGGATCACTGGCATTGAGTGCTTTCTGACTCTTTGTTTTAGAAACAGGGTCGCTGGCAGTGGCCGAATAATTTCCGCGGGAAACAAAAATCCATCCGTCCGTGCCTTCATACCGGACACCGTTAGTGTATCCCTGGCTGATAAACATATGGATGCCGTTCGCATATTCTGCCTTTACCATAAAGTCCATGTGGACATCCCAGAGGCCTGATCTGGGGAACTGGGCGATGGCTTCTACAGATACAGGTCCCGTATATTCCGTGTTCATACCCCATGCTGCAGAGTCCACATGATGCTGTCCCCAGCCGGTGATCATCCCGGCGCCAAACTGTTCACACCGTAACCATCCCGGCCTGCTGTAACCTTTCTGCGGATGTACCCTTATTTCAGTATAATATACTTCAGGTGTAGATCCCAGCCACATGTTGTAGTTCAGGTTCTTTGGTACCGGCATTTCTTTTGCTTCGGGTCCCGAAGGATCTCCCGGAAGGCCTATTTTTACAGTTTGTAACTTGCCTATTCTCCCGTTTCGTACAAGTTCGGCGGCTTTCCTGAATTGTACCATTGAGCGTTGCTGCGTGCCCATTTGCAAAATCACACCCTGTCGTTGCACCACATCACTCAATAACCTTCCTTCGGCAATGGTAAGTGAGGTAGGTTTCTCAAGATAGATGTCCTTACCTGCCAACGCAGCTTCTATGGCCGGCTGTGCATGCCAATGGTCTGGCGTACTGATAATGACAGCATCTATGTCCTTGTCCCGGAGGAGCTCTTTGTAATCGCCGTACATTTTAACATCTACATAATGCGGCTTGTTTTTCTTTTTGGCATAATAATCTTCTACCAGTTTTTTCCCGTCGGCCATGCGGTTTGCATCCAGATCACTGACAGCTATAAACCTCGCTTGTTCATATTTAAGTGTCCCCGGCATATCCCAGCTTCTTGCTATACGACCACATCCTATCTGGCCGATATTTATTTTATTACTCGGTGCACTTTTCCCAAAAACAGTGGAAGGGACAATAGTCGGCACCACGATGGCCCCGGCGGTTGTTACCATGGTTTTTTCTAAAAATTTTCTTCGTTTCATTTGATAAATAATTTTAGTTTAAGTTACTTATTTATTTTATCCACCCCTAATACCCATAATATTCCTCCTCTGAGATGTTTGCGGAAAACAGGATTATTATAAGTTTCGGCATCATGTCCTAAAGCAGTATACCATTCTCTGCCTCCGTCAAACTGATGACACCAGCAAAGAGGGAAATAATGGCCAAAAATATGATCCGGGTATTCATCCATATTTTTATCCTTAATAGTGGTTAAATCCGCTGATAGAAGAACATGTATATCAGGATTCAACTCATTGGAATAATAACATTCGTCATTAACAGTCCATCTCTCGGGAAGGAAATAGGTCGAGGGGTTGTCCGGATCGGTAACAACTACATCATACTGCTGATGTGCAGCATGCCTCACAAATTTTCCACCAACCATAGCCCACATCCAGGGCCAGTTACGTTCGGTAGCATTGGCCGAATGAATCCCAACAAAACCGCCGCCGCCACGGATAAATTCCTGTAAGGCCTTTTTTTGCTGATCCGTATCAAACACTTCATTATTGGTATTTGAGAAAATAAGGGCATCATATTTCTTCAGATTCTCAGACGTGAAGTCTGCCGGGTTATCGGAGGCATCTGCCGATATTTTTAAACCGGCACAAATCTCTTTGAGCGCCTTAATGCTGGTAGGAATATTCTTGTGTACATATCCTTTGCCGTTTTTTGTATAGATGAGTACCCGTTTCCCTTTTACCGAAGAGATGGGTTTGCTTTTTACCGTAAAAGCCCCAAAAACAACCAGGGCAAGGAAAGATACGGATAAGATAAGGATCGTTTTTTTTCTCATAATAAGATAAATTTATTTTGTTAATAATGGTTCCATTATAACCACCGGAGGATGGGCAAACCCCTGCCAGATCATTTCGGCATCTTTGGCACTCAGGGCTCCATCATAGACATACAGGCGATATTTTAAGGTATAATCTTTCCCCCGTTCAAAGTGCCAGCTTTTATGACGGATAGGGCAAAACTCGAAGAACAGGTCTCCCCGGTTGCTGTTGGCATTCAATGGCCATACCCGCATAGGTTCCGGGAATTCCCGGTTTGAGGGATAACTCATAAAAAGAATTCCGCTGCGCCCTTTTCCTGATTCTCCTTCCACTCTGCACCAGCGTGCTTTCGTCCCGTCAGCGGATTTTCTGTCTTTTCCTTCCGAGGTCAGGACAGTACAGTTATCTTTTTCCCATTTCCCCGTGGCGCGGAACCCGATTCCTCCGCCATAACGATAAGCATCCAGTAGGATACCGGATGACAGCGGGCAGTTTTGTGTGGTTGTGTAATCTATCAGCCAAGCATTTTCGTTCATATCCCAGGCACGGACAGCCAATACTTCGTTCAGCGCTGTGTGGTCTTCCCCCCTTCCTCCGAAGTCGATATGTTCCTGATGTGCTTTGAACCCGCAAAAGACAGTCCCTGCCGTCAGGGACAGAAAACCTGCAAAACGGACTGTCCCTTCTCCTTTTCCCAGGTTCCAGAAATCCACCTCCCGTCCGTCTATATGCGTTTTGGTCCACGGGCCCCAGATTCCGTAGTGATGACGGTGATCAGGCGGTTGTATCCGTGTTAACACTTTTCCCCCCGGCGACCATAAGGGATGTATAAAACCGGATTTCCGGTATATGGGATCAACCCCTGCGGGAGGCAATACAGTACGATGCTGATACGCTAGGATATTCCTGCTGTCTTTTTGCAATGTTAACGTATTATAAGACTTACTGATTTTCATCAGAGCACTGTCGCGGTTATCCTTCTTTTCAATTTTAAGAACAAATGTTCTTTCGGTATGCTTCGGGGTCAGCCCGTCAAGAACAAACCAGAGACGGTCTGAAGCATCATTGTCCCGCTGGCATCTCACAGATTGAAAGGCACGACCCTTTACTTCATACAGGTGCAACACGGTTGAATCCGTATCATAACCTAACCGGTCATTTATTGGATCGAGAGAAACGTAAACAGGGCAGTCTTTACGATCGAAATCACCGGTATATATTTTAAGCCGTGCTATCTCCTGTGAGAAAAGGAAAGACGGAATAAAACCGGATAAGATTACAGTCAAAAGGATTTTTTTGGTCATAACTTCTTTTATTTTAGTTTAAAATCGGGGATTCCCCTCCGATCATTTTCAATAGATCCTGTCACTGTGGATCCATCATGATTTACATATATTACAAATATTTACCTGTTTTTAATAATATTTTTTCAATTTTAACAACTTCTAAACACTTTTTCAAGTATTATTTTTACAATAATCGATACTATTTTTACTAAATTATAATCGTCCAATACAATTTTTTTTCCAAAAAGAGCTCATTTCAAAATCCTGACCCACATGAAATTATTATGTTGTGATTTTTTTAGGATGTTCTACAATATCATCTAAGTCATACCATATTATAATGCCTTTATCCCGAAGACACTTCGTCGTAAAAATCCAAAGCCAGCTTACCCGGAAGCATAAAAAAATATGTTTTCCCGTGCCAATAGCAATTTCTTCTCAGGGAAATCATTTAGCTTTTAATGTTCAGGTACATAATAAAATTTCAGGTGTTCATAATAATCCAGCGTGTGATCTGGTTTTTCATATCTTACCGGTACCGGCATTCCTGAAAATGTCTGAAAATATAGTAGGCACGCATTTCTCCACCATTTTGCTTCTCTTTCCTGAATATGAAGCAATACTTTTATATGTTCATACCTTAAGAATTCTTATTTTTGAGGCAGGTTTAAAGTAAAGTTTAATTTAATAAATTGATTATTATGTTATCTCGTGGCTTTTTTTATGGGATAATCTTTTTGAGTTTGACAATGTTCACGGGCATTACAAGACACAGCAAAGTTCCTTCTGATTCAAACAAAACAAACGTTACAGAGAATCAATCGAATAAAGGGTTAAAAGATTATTGGGACGTGGTTAATTTTTAATCGGATAAAAAAATAATACCTGCAAGATGGAAATAATGCATGAACTGATTAGCTTCCCCCAGGGATTACATCTTAAAATAAAATGGGATGAATTTGCACATTTCACTTTTCCCAGGCATTATCATCCTGAATATGAAATTGTTTATATTATAAAAAGTTATGGGAAACGTTTTGTAGGGGACAATATTGAAGAATTCAGGGATGGGGATGTAGTATTAATAGGGAGTAACCTTCCTCATTATTGGAAAAATGACAGTATTTTTTACCAAAAAGACACTGGTCTTAAAGTTCAAGCCATCATTATTCATTTTACTCGTGATTTTTTTAAAACAGAATTCGATTCGTATTACGAATTCTCTTCGATAAAAGATCTCCTTCAAAGGGCATCCAAAGGGGTTGTTTTGGAATCTCCTGACCGTGAAAAAATCGGTAAATATTTGATGCGGTTAATAAAATTATCAGGGCTAAAACAGACGCTGTATTTTTTGAAAATCCTGGATATTTTTGCCCGGACAAAAGATTATCGATTATTGTCAAGTGAATATTTTCAAAATGATTTTTCCTATTTATACGGCAACAACAGGATGGACAAGATTATGGAATTTATTAATCAACATTATAAAGAAAAAATAAAACTGGAAGACATATCTAATTGTATCGGTATGAATTCTGCTTATTTTAGTCGTTATTTTAAAGAAAAAACAGGAAAGTCTTTTATCTCATTTGTAAATGAAATACGAATTTCTTATGCCTGTGATTTACTGATTGATAACAATATGTCTGTTTCTCAAATCTGTTTCGAATGCGGGTTTAATAATATTTCAAATTTTAATCGCATTTTTAAGAAAAAAACCGTCTTCTCACCACTGGAATATCAAAAGATGCATAACACAATATCAAATAATTCAAGCAAAATACCTCAATAATATCCTACCTGAATAATGTTTGAGTTCGGTCTCAACTCATGTTTGTCTCATCATATCTTAATAAATATTTTACGCTTAAACA
>CAYLJE010000117.1:4195-7181 GCA_964383915.1 uncultured Rikenellaceae bacterium | reverse complement strand
TAATTTAACATCAAATATCAGGGTAGCATTCGGTGGTATCTGTTGCCCGGCGCCTCTTTCCCCATAACCCAGTTTGGAAGGAATAAACAACTGCCATTTTGAGCCTACCGGCATCAGTTGTAGTGCTTCGGTCCAACCCGGGATAACACGGTTTACCGGGAACACAGCAGGTTTTCCCCGCTTTATAGAGCTGTCAAAAACTGTTCCGTCAACCAGTTTTCCTTCATAATCAACCTTGACTTTGTCTGTGGCTTTGGGTTTAGGCCCGTTTCCTTTTTCCAGGATGACATATTGCAGTCCGTCAGGCAGGGTAACCACCCCTTCTTTTTTAGCATTCTCAGCAAGAAAATCTTCTCCTTCTTTTCTGACCACTTCTGATTTTTTCTTCGATGCTTTCGTAAAAAACTTTTGCAGGATAGCGTTGGCCTCAGCTTCATTGATCTGCATATTCTCTTTCTTAACTGCATCCCGTAATCCGGAGGCAAAAGCATCTACGTCAATACTGTCAAAACCCTGTTTCGCATAATACGAACCGGCATTCACTCCCAGACTGTAACTTACTTTTTTTAACTCGGTGTCCAATTTAGCCTCTTTCATCGATTTTTTGTTTACATTACATGAAAACAGCAGCATACTTACGGCTGCAAAAAACAATAAATAAGTTCTTTTAAACATAGTATAAATATTAAAAGTTATTAGAATGCACAATATTACAACTTTTATCCGTAAAAAGAAATCAGGGATTATTTTTTCACATACAATTTTGTCTTCAGACGGATATCCGAAGAAGACGCTCCTATCTGTATCTCATACTTTCCCGGGTCTGTCACAAATTTCTTATCCTTTGTATGATAGTATGCCAACTCACTCACCGGCAGGAGTATCGTCACTTGTTTTTTTTCTCCCTTCTTCAGATAAACATGTCGAAAGCCTTTCAGTGATTTTAACGGTTGCGGTTCTCCCTGATTCAGGTTTCTGACATACAACTGGATTAATTCTTCCCCGTCCATGTTTCCGGTATTCTTCACGGTTAAATGAATCTTCACCGTATCTGAGGGAATGACTTCCTTCCCTGACAAGGACAAATCCGAATAATCAAAAGAGGTATAACTCATACCGTAGCCAAAAGGATAAAGTGGAAATCCTGAGAAATAGCGGTAAGTACGTCCTTTCATAAAATAATCCGTAAAGGGAGGCAAGTCATTCACCGACCGGTAGAAAGTAACCGGAAGTCTTCCGACAGGGTTAAATCTTCCGAATAAGATATCAGCCAGAGCATGTCCTCCTTCCTCTCCGGGATACCACGCCATGAGAATAGCCGGAATATAGGTCTCTGCCCAGTTGACTGCCAGGGCACTACCTCCGGTGAGTACAAGAACCACCGGCTTCCCGGCGTCATATACCGCTTTCAGCAGATTTTCGTACGGATCAGGTAACACAAGACGCGTTCTGTCACCCCCTTCAAAGCCATCCAGTTTTACCGGCATTTCTTCTCCTTCCAGGCGTGAAGAAATCCCCGTTACCAGGATCACCACATCTGCCTCTCGTGCTTTTTTCACCGCTTCCCGGATCATTGAAATATTCTCAGCATCCGGTTCCAGAGCCCGCCATTGAAAGCGCATCCCGGCATGTCCGGTAACATCAGCATATTCAATCCGGAGGGTATGTTTTTCCCCTTTTTTCAAGGTTATACGGAAACTTTTCATTTTATTTACCTCAAAAGGATCCCAGTTATCCACCACCAGTTTCCCGTCAAAATAGAGTCTTCCTTTATCATCGGTAACGATCCCCAGCTCAACAGGCCCTGTTACGGGTGAGACAAAGACCCCACTCCAGCGCACCGAGAAGTGGTCTTCGGGTATTCCTTTTCCCGGAGAGTGTATATCCCAATAATGACGCATGATCGTATCCACCCGCACAAACACAGGTTTTCCTTCCAGGTCGGGATTTGCAAAATATTCTCCTTTCAGGCCAAAGGAAGAAGCTGTATCCGAAGGCCTGGTAAAATGAGCATCTACGGTAGTCATGATAGCGAACTTTTCCAGCGGAACCACTCCTTCCGCATAATCCACCTGTATCTGATCACCGGCCGCATCACGTATTCCCTGTAAAAAAGTTACCGGATGAGACGGTGTTCCATGATAATTCCCGACGAGAACATCAAGATTATCCGCATAAGGACCAATCACAGCAATTTTCTTAATCTTATCTGACAAAGGCAGCAGATGGTTTTTGTTTTTCAGTAACACCATGCTTCTGCGGGCCACCTTGCGTGCCAGCGTCCTGTGCTCTTTCGTATCATTCATTGAATAAGGTATTTGAGCATAAGACACACGTTCCGGAGGATCAAACATCCCCAGCAGGAACCTGGCTTTCATCAGTCGTTTTACAGATATATCAATTTCTTTCTCCGTGATCAGTCCTTTTTTCACAGCCTCTGCCAGTGTTCTGTATTCAGTACCGCAATCCAGATCACATCCGGCTTTCACGGCCATCGCCGATGCTTCTTCCAGGGACTTGGCCATTTTATGACCTGACATGATATCTCGTACGGCACCGCAATCGGAAACCACATAGCCTTTGAAGCCCAACTGTTGCCGCAGGATCGTATCTAACAGGTAATAACTGGCATTGCAGGGAACACCTTTGTAAGCACTGTAAGCTCCCATTACAGAATAAGCCCCGCCTTCGCTGACCGTAGCACGAAAAGCAGGTAAATACGATTCAAAAAAGTCCCGTTCTGAAGTAACGGCATTAAAGCCATGCCGCAAAGGTTCCGGCCCGGAATGTACAATGAAATGTTTGGGTGTGGCGATCACTTTAAAATAATGGGGATCATCCCCCTGCAGTCCCTTTACAAAAGCCACGCCGATCCTGGATTCCAGGAACGGGTCTTCGCCGTAGGTCTCCTGCCCCCTGCCCCAGCGTGGATCCCGGAACAGGTTGACGTTGGGCGACCAGAATGTCAGCCCCTGATAACGGCCAT
>CAYLJE010000117.1:0-4095 GCA_964383915.1 uncultured Rikenellaceae bacterium | reverse complement strand
ACATCTTCGTGATGTTTGGCCCTGGCTTCGGTAGAGATCACATCTGCTTCCTGCCGGATCAGCGCCGGATCCCAGGTGGCAGCCATAGCAATAGCCTGTGGAAAAACCGTTGCCACCCCGTTACGGGCTACGCCATGCAGACACTCGCTCCACCAATTATACTCAGGAATACCTAAGCGCGGAATGGCTACCGCATGATTCTTCATTTGACTGATTTTCTCCTCCAGGGTCATGCGACTGACCAGATCATCAACCCTTTTATCAACGGACAGATCGGGATTCTGAAAAGGATACTTGTAATGGGTTGTCTGGCAGGCAGGTGCCAGCAACCACAAAGCAAAAACGGAAAGGACGATAAGAAAAGTTTTTGTTTTCATAGAATTGGTATTTTAAGTGTAGAGTTCGCTTGCCTGTAGTGAATACCTGCCTGACTGCTGTTTACCTTTTGTCATCTGCCTTCTGCCTTATTCCTTTCAGATCCTTTTCCATCCTATCATATTTAGACAAATTATGATCCAGCCACCAGCGTCTGTTCTCCCTGTTCCACAAGATAATATAGTCTTTTCTTAAAGATATAAGTTGACTTTCCAATCCTTTCAAGCTTCTCTGTAGGTTTTCTTCTCTGATGTGCTTCATCTCTTCCGGATCGTTTAGCCGGTATTTCAAAGCATTTTTTCTGGCCATATACTGGGCTCTTCTGGCTGCAAAGATCAGGTAATCTACATTATCTTTGTTACGAACAGCTTGTCCTCTGGCATACTGAAATGCACGGATCAAGCCTGATGATTCCTTCTCCAGAGACATGGCATCGGTTAATAAGTTAATCGTGTGCCCGGGTTGCATCCGATTATCGATCATAGGACTCCAAAAGGCACGATCAGTCAGTTTTCCGGCAGATGAATATTTTTTCAAACCATCCAGGCGAATCATATTTCGAGCTACACCGGCAGAGGCCCCAAAATATACCGGGTCGAAGGAGTTGATAAAAGTATCAAATCGCCGGTTCATAGCCGAATCTTTATCCTGAACGACGGGTTTCCAGGCACATGCTGCTCCCCAGGAAAGGGGCAACCAGTTCATGGAGAAAAGATTTTCCCCGTCATCATCCCACGTCGTATTCAACATCCCCTGCGCCCCCATGGCATAGCCGTCACGCACAAAATGGGAGATATTCACTTTGGCAACAGATATATCAGGGAAGATACGGTTCCAGCAACTAACTCCCGGACATACCCAGAAATCCAGGCCGGCTTTCTTAAACGGTTCAACCTCATCCCTGAAAGAAGGAGCCGACTGATAGGCCCAAGGCAGGACAATGATGTCTTTGGGAAGTTTAGGAATAATCTCCGGATAATCCCGTGCAATATCACCCCACATAAGAATGGTCTTATGGTAAGGTTTTAATATCTCAACCAATTTATTAATATGATACGCATATACTCCGGCCAGTCCCATGGTATCCACCATGATGTGGGCCGGTCCGGAACCCAGTCCGAACACTTCATCACAGTTGATCATAAATAGTTTACTGTCATACGCACTCGCAATCTCCTTCAGAATATCCCCGAGCAATTTATAAGTTTCCGGAAAAGCAGGAGAAATAACATTCGGCGTCTCTGCCAGATGTGCATATTCAGGTTTCTCCAGTATCTTGCCAAAATGACCGAAAGCCTGAAAATTACCAATCAAATTCACATGATATTTTTTAGCATACCCGGACAACTCTTTTATCTCATCTGCCGTGATGCCATCCGGCGAAGCAATATCCGGGTGGGAAACCAGCTTAAAGACATTCTCGGTATATAACGTAAAAGCATTTAGTTTAAAGAAAGACATTTTACGTATCTCCTCCTTCAGATATGCCAGTTTGGGGATAGGTCCCCGGCTGATGTCATCTTGCCAGCCGCGGTAACGCAAAGCAGGCCAGTCGATGATGGTAAGACAGGGAATATCATTATTTTTTCTGTTCGCCCTTATCAATTGATTCAGTGTCTGTATCCCGTAAAAAATACCGGTATCAGAATTGGCAACAAGCAATAACTGCTCCGGGGTGATCTTCAGAATATATCCTTCCCGTCCGCATTTTCTAAGGTCCGAAAGTAAAGGAGTTGTCAGTTTATCAAATTTCTTCTCCCATCCTCTGTAACCGATAAGAATGGCTGATTTCTTCAGTGTTTCTCCATAAGACATATCGAATCCCATATCCGCCTTAACTTCCCGGAGAAACTGATTCACGGCAAATAACATGGCTGTATCATCAGGATTTGTTAATGAGACCCGCTTCTCCTGACTCATTGTAAAAGTCCCCAACGTGGTCTTTATCTCCTGAGGAGAAGGGATCAAATGTATCTGACTTTCAGAAGTCTGTCCAGAAGCTTTTCCGGTTAAACACAAAATGTCAAAGCATAACACAATGAAAGAAAATAATATTTGTCTCATTATCTAAAACGTCAAAAGTATATTCCAAACTTACAAAATTCCTACTTAAGAAAGTTAAAAAAACACCCTTGACAGAAATTTTTTTTCAGAAACCAAATACCGGATAGTATAAATTTTCCCGGAGATAATATATCTTTATATCCTGTTTTATGCATCAAATCATTCAATCCATGTAGATATGTTTTGTTTTTCTTTTTTTATTTCTTCTCCTTTTGTTTTGAATCATCCAGCTTTTGCAGTTCCTCCATCCCGCTCACATGGATGGCCTTAGACAGCTCGGCGATCTGCTTCATATCAATGATGCCCCGTATATCGATCATGGCATTATCATCCTTACCGCCAACCAACAGCAATAACTCCCGGATATAACCTGCTTCCGTCCGGGCCACTATCTTCACTTTTTCATCTTTCCCCTGCACCGCCATCAACTCATCATATCCTTTTACGGGCAGATCACGTACTACTTCATTGTAAAAATCCACCCCCGTATTACCGTTTTGGTCGTTATCCATAGCCAGGATGTTGACGGACTCCAGTCCGTTCATTAACGCTGCGGCATCTTTGTCCTCCGAGTCCAGTTGGGATACCAGGTTAAACATCCCTTTTGTAATATGCACGGTGGTAAATCCGTCTCTCCCGGCATATTTCTCAAACAATTGATCTGCCACATTTTCCTGGGCCCATACTGATGCTGTAAGCAAGACGGCCACTGCAATAAACAATCCTCTTTTTTTCATGGTCATTTGTTTTTAGTTAAATAATGAGTAGTTATTGGTTGACAATAAAATTTTGTTGTTCACAGGGAAGACGAATTAAATAGGATTTCATTACACCGGGTAAAAAAATGCTGCGTGCACATTAGCTCCTTTGAGCCTGCAAGCCCGTATCATCTTGTCAAACAGCGAAGAACTTCAATGTCACCCGAACATTTACCGAAGTACTTAATAATAAGATAATAAGATGTCGTATGTTTGCAACATACGACATTAAACTATCATAATAAAGAAATTTCTTATAACGAACTATCTCCGGAGAAGAGCCCCGAGGAACTCTTTTGATGAAAAATACGGAAAATGATTACTTCCCTTTTCTCCCCCTGCGGAACAGCCGTGGTTTTATCACCGAAGGTATCGGTTGTGGGAATACTCCTTTTTCTACGTACCTTATATCTTCAACTGAATAAAATGCATTCGGATTAAAACGATGAACAAGGTCAATAAGCACCGGCAGGCTTTTTCTTTCCGTAACAGAATATACTATATTCACCGTACCCTTTGTTCCTTCAGCCTTAACCGAGGTGACCCCAAAACCATTCTCACGTAAACTCCGGATCAGTTCATCAGCATTCTTTTGCGTGATAATACGTACCAATTGTGTGCCCAGGGCCAGCTTTTCTTCTACCAGCATACCCACATAGGTTCCTGTGGCAAACCCTGCGGCATAAGCAAAATAACACACAGGATTGGTCAGATTCTGGAAAATTTTACTTATAGCAATAATCCAGATCAATATCTCAAAAAAAGCAAGAAAAGGGACAACACTCTTTTTCCCTTTGGATATCAAAATGATACGAACCGTTCCCAAAGTTACGTCTGTGATTCTGGCCACAAAAATCAACAATGGCAAAATGACATAAGAAAACCACCATGAATCCAT
>CAYLJE010000116.1:0-7213 GCA_964383915.1 uncultured Rikenellaceae bacterium | reverse complement strand
TTCGCTCTTCGCTTCGCTCACAGCGTCATTCAGTAGTCATTTGTTCCTTCGGAACGTCATTTGCAAGCTTCGCCTGCGTCAATTGCAGCCTTCGGCTGCTGTCATATTTTCTATATATCTGTTATATAAATTATTAACACTTTCTCTATTCTATTTTCAATCAATGGCTACTTAATGACTACCTAATGACCACCTAATGACGCATACGATGTATCCCTATATATTCATATCCTTTTTCAGTTTTCGCATATAAAATTTATGTCCGTTGAATTCTGTCTCCATGATTTTCTCGTGCTCTATCAAAGTTTCGATCACATCCCATCCGGCGCCGGCCTTATGCAGCATCTCTTCCACCGCCTCCTGCCGCATGGGGTGCACAGCGGCAATACTCAAAATATCCTCCTTAACATTCCCTGTAAAAGCAAAAGCATTTCCTTCGTATCCCAGGATCAGTTCCACCTGTTGAACATGCTGAGAAAATTCCTGATAAGCCAGATTAACAGTCTCCTCACCGGCAGGCATTGTGCCGGCCACTGCCGGCGGTCTGGTTGGTATTCCGATAAAGGCAGTGTGGGGAGCAATCTTTTCCAGGCATTCGGCAGTCATCACAATAGACTTCCGGTCATCATTGTATCCTTTTACCAGCATGGTCTCTGTCATCAGTGTCCCCTGGTATTCATCCGCAAACTGCAACACTCCCTGGCGAATTCTGTTCAGGTCGAGGTTCTTATGCGGCCGGTCTGTTTTTTTCCAATCCTCCGGCAATACAGAGTCCACCTTCACTGACACCCAATCGGCGGCTCCCAGGTCTTTCCTGACATCTTCCTTCCACAACAGACTACTGTTGGTTATTACCGCTATCTTGATACCTGTATCTTTCAGGGCTCTGATCTCTTCTCCCAGGTGAATATCCAATGTAGGTTCTCCGTCGGGAACGAAAGTCAGGTAATCAATTTTCTCCCCTGCTGTTATTACCTGTCTGATCTTCTCTTTCACTTCTGTCACCAGTTTACCAGGATCGAAGTATGATTTCCGTTCCGTATCCATGACGATGGCTTTCCCTAATTGACAATACACGCAAGAGTAGGAGCAAATTTTAGGAGGTATATTATTGATCCCCAGGCTTTGCCCCAGCCTTCTCGAAGGTATGGGTCCAAATGCTTTCATTTTCTGTTTTTTTTAGATTCATCATAATGTCAGACCGAGGTTATATCCATCGCGGATTGCATCTTCCGCTTTGCCCACTTTTCTGGCATCCCCGATCACAAACGTTTTTATTTTGTCACTGATTTTATCAAACAACGGATGATAGCTTTTCATTCCTGTGCTAAGAACAATCAGATCAATATTTTCCAGGGTTTTATTCACAGCCCCTTCCAGGCTCACTTTGTCTCCGTTGATTTCAACTACTTTAGTTGACGAAAAAATATCTACTTTCTTTTCTTTCAGTTTTTTCAGGGTCAGTGTTTTCTCTATCATCTCCATGCCCCGTGCGATTTCTTCCAGCATTTCCACGATGATAACCCTGTTATTCTTTTCCCCCAGTTTGCTGGCCACTTCAATCCCAATCAGACCTCCTCCGATGATCAGTACATTTTTGTTTTCCGGAAGATATTCATCATGCAAGAATTCCGTCCAGAAATATTTTTTTAATCCCTTGATGGGAGGTGTGACCGGCACTGCTCCTGTAGCAAGGATCACGCCGTCATATCCGTGAGATAAAAGCTTCTCAGGTGTAGCCTCTTCTTTCCTGACAACAATTTCATTTTCTACCAACTGTCTTTTGTAATAGTCCACGATTCTCTGTAGATTTTCCTTTTTTGGCGGCAGACAGGCCAGGTTAAACTGTCCTCCCAGTTCCTTTTTTTCGAACAGTTCGACCATATATCCGCGTTCGTTGAGTATCAGTGCTGTCTCCATCCCGGCCAGACCTCCCCCGACCACGACATAATTTTTTTTCACAGGTGCTTTTATTAATTCCGGGAATGTCTCGCCGACGACAGGGTTCACCACGCAGTGCAATCCTTTTCCAGCTCTGATCCCCCCCAGACATCCTTCCGAACAAGCCATACAGGGACGTATCTCTCCATCCACTTCCCCCAGATATTTCCCGACGAAAAACGGGTCGGCCACCATTCCCCTACCTATAGCCATATATTTAGCCCCAAAATCTTTTTTCAGCATTACGATGTCTTTGGCCGAATTGATGCGGCCTACAAAGATGGCAGGGATTCCGGCTTTTTCCTGGATAGTTTTGGCAAATTCCCATGTTTTTCCTTTGGACACAAACATATGCTGGAAGAACCAGGGAGGTGTAGAGCATACCGTCCCTGCCGATACGTGAATAGCTTCTACTCCTTTTGATTTCAATCTCTTTGAGAATTCAATCATCTCCGGCAGACGGATACCGTCAGGAATCATATCATCCCCACTAATACGTGTAATTACAGGCAGGGAGACCGCACTCTTAACGGCATCCAGCACCTCCAGCGGAAAGCGCATACGGTTTTCCAGCGAACCGCCATATTTATCTTTCCTGTCATTTACTTTCGGCGAAAGGAACTGGGCCATCAGGTAGCCATGACCAAACTGTAGTTCGATGATATCAACCCCCGTTTTTTCAGCCCTGACAGCTGCCTGAACAAAAAGATCTTTTACCTTCACAAAATCCTCTTTATTCATCCTGCGAGGTTTGGCTCCTCCGTTTTCACAGGGCTGATTAGAGGATGAAATATGATAGTTCCCGGGGATTTTCGGACTGGCCATCCGTCCCGGATGGTTCAAATGGGCAATCACAGCAGATCCTTCTTCATGAATATGATCCACCAGGCGTTGCAGACCTTCAATTTTGTCATCATCATCAATTCCCAGTTGCGTAAGTATCTCCCGCAGACCCGGATCCAGATATAACGGTTCCAGGGTGATGGCGCCAATATATCCGGCACGTTCTACATAAAAATCAAAATGTTCGTGGGTTACTTTCCCGTCACCGGAACTGTATCCCAGTTTGATGGGGGGCATAATAAAAGGATTCCTGAGTTTTAACATAAACTTTTCTTATTTTGATATGTAAGTATATCCATTGTTAATCTTATATATATCTTATTAAAAAGTAAGCAAGTTATAAAATTAATTATTCATTTCAGGAGAACAATTCAGTTTTCGGGCAAAGTAAAATCCCATGAGAATAAGCCAGGCTATCACAATAAACACAATCCGGTAACCGAACAAAACGATAAACATACCTGAAAGTATGGGAAGCAGCGAAGCCAGAATATTTCCGGCACCTGCTATGCCGGCAAAGAAAGTCCTGTTTTTTTCTGTGGAGATTTCAATTAATATTCCGTTGATGGCAATTTTATATAATCCCAGAAACATTCCGGATAAAACAAACAGATATTGATACAAATGAGGATCATGTACCAGGGTCAATGCAAGTAACGGTAAGCTTCCCCCGAGTATTACGCTTAACATCAATACTTTCCGATAAGAATATTTTTTGTGGTAAAAAAAAAGCAATGTCCCCGGTATCAGCATCCCCGAAACCTTTAATAGCAAAATATTTCCAATCAACCTTGCAGAAATGCCGAAAGTATCCTTTGCCATCATGATCATAAAGGGAGTGAAAGTAATAGCCAGTCCCGTAGTATTTATAATAAACAAATAATTAACCAGGTTGGGATAATGTTTTAATTCCGGCACAATCCGTTTCAGGAAAAGGCGAAAAGGCTGCTTGTCTTTCGGGGTAGATATTACTTCCCGTATATTAAGAAAACCAAAAGATGCTATCAGAAGCAATCCGGAAGCCAGCAGAAAACTTACAGAATAATTTTGAGGGAAAGAAAATATTTTCAAAACATGACGGACAGCAAAAGCAGAAACCAATATTCCCAAGCTGTTTACAATCTGTCGTACGGAAAAGAATTTTTTTCGATCCCCAGACAAGACCGACTTCCCGAAGATATCAATATACGGCACATTGGCCAGGGATCCACTGACAGAAAAAAGCGTCATAGCAAAAAATATTATACCAATAATCATCGCAGGTGATAATCGCCCGGAATAATATAATGCAAGAGCCGTTAAAAACAAGGAGAATATACGCAGATAGATCCCCAACACCAAAAAAATTTTCTTATATGGTAAAGGTTCAAACCATCCGGCAAAAAGAAGCTGGAAAAGACGGCTACCCCCCATCATGATGGCTGTCAGAATGCCCACTGCCAGTGGCCCGCCTCCGGACTTTATCAATACCGAGGGAATCACCGTATCGGTATCCATAAAATTGACAGCCAATGCAAAAAAACCGGCATGCCAGAGATACGACCAAAAATTTATTCCGGATATTCTTCTTGTTAATTCTTCCATAACCACCGGCTGATTTTATGGTAGAACAAGGTGTTTTCTCTCATGCGGAGTGATATTCAATTGTTTTACCAGATCCTGGTAATGCTCGCGGCATAGGGACAAAGCATCTTCAACAGTCTCTACTCCCCGGATGACCACCGGGAGAACATATTCTTTTATCTTAACAATGTTCGGCCCAAACCTTCGGGACAGAAAGACATCTACCTGATCAGCCCTGAAGTGTTCCAGAATAAACCCTGCCTTGGCTTCTTCTCCATGACCATGCCCGTGATGTTCCCCGGGGCTGTATCCGTGACGATGTCCGTGTCCGTGCCCACGTCTCTCTTCTTCTCCGGCAGTCCGGTTTTGTATAGTTCTGATAAGTTCCCATCCCCCGGGAGTCAATTTATATATCATAAAATATTTAGCCTCTCCAAAATGGTCATTAATCAACGACTTTTGATCAACCGTAGCACATGCAATTTTTATTGAGTCTTTATTTTCCACAAGGTAATTTTTAAAAAACCAAGATGCCCTGTCCGAATGTAACCTTTCGTTACGGACGGGCAAGAACCAGCATCCAGGTAAGGATCAATCCTGCCCCGGTTCTTATCTTTTTTCTATTCATTATTACTCACTGCGCTTCATGAGTACTTTCCCTTCGTTCACTACGTTCTATTCTATGTTTTTTCACGCTACGTATCACCACAAAACTACCTTCACCGTAACCGGGTTTAACATCCTGTACCGTTTTCACCTCATCGATTTGGCCGAATACGGTTTGTACGATATCCTCAGTCACAAGGCCGGATGCTGTCAATGTCTCTTTCAGCTCATTCGTAGAAAAAAACGTTGCTTCTTTGTAAAAGAGGCTTTTTTCCTTCATCCGAAGGTATTCCCGGCCTACCGGACTATCCTTATCCACAAAAGCCAATACAAAAACTCCTTTGTTTTTCAGTATCCGGGCTGTCTCCCGCAATGATTTTTGCACATCATCTACAAAGCAAATCGTTGTAACCATCAGCGCATAATCAAACGATTGGTCCTGAAAAGGCAGTTTTTCCGCGATGCCTTCGGTTACCACGATATTTCTTTCTCTGGCCTTTTCCGTCATCCTGGGAGACGGGTCCACGCCTGTTTTTATTCCCAGGGGGGCTGCAAAAATCCCGCTTCCCACACCTATTTCCACTCCGTCCCCTTCCTGAGGAAGGAGATAGCGGATTGCTTTTAGTTCCGATACATAAACATAATGGTTTACAACGAACCAATCTTCATACAAATCCAGATGTTTCTCAAAAGGGTCAATCTTTGCCATAAGTCTATTTATTAAATTATTTTTCAGCTGTTAATAAACGGGCATATCGCCCCGCCAGTTTATGTTCTGAAAAACTTTTAAAACCGGCCTCCCTTAAAACCGCTTTCCAATCTCTTTTTATATAATCAAATGCATATTTACATTCAATCTTTTTAAAAGGGATACGTATATATGCCGGCGCCTTTTTGAGATCAAATTCCCCATAATCCAGGATATGGAAAGAGCCTCTTTCCTTAAGATGATCAAAAGCATTTCTGACAACTATTTCCCTCACCTGCTGAGGGAAACCGTGTAAGACAAAACTGATAAACACCTTATCAAATTTCCTGTCCAGGTCAAAAGGAATATCTATTCGCTGCAAAACAAAATTTAACCCAGGCAACCCGCCGCATTTTTCCATGAATTGCTTTCCCATGATCTCCGACACATCTACTCCGGTAACCGATCCGCTCTTAAGATATCTATACATGAGACACACATTCCGGCCGGTACCGCAACCCAGATCAAGGATATCATCATCTTCCCGTATTTTCATGCCAGCAACGGCCTTGCGTATGAACCCTTTATAAAAACCCAGGGTGATCATATCAAGGAGGATATCATAATGCCTGGACACAAAAGAGGTTAGTTCAACTTCAGATTCGGGATAAAGTTTTCCCATCAAAATTAAATATTTTTAAAGACACGTGCCAGAGAGTATCCGGGGGCTTTCACATCCAGATCCAGAAAATAGCCGAAAGGCGTCTGGTAAACATCATATCCTGAATTTTTCAGTCGCTCTTCTACGCGACCAAACAACGCTTTTGTGAAATGTGGTTCTGCTTTGCTTTCCGAGAGATGGGCAAAGGAATGTAATACTACTTTTTTCGTATTGTTTTTTCCTGCTGCCCACTTGATGTTTTTCAGGAGTTTCTTTTCAACAGCCGGGGTACGATCCGTATCTTCATCTTCTGCTTCAGCGTGAATAAAAGCAGTCTGAACATCGGATAAAGACAAATCATCCTGCACATCCGGAAAATCCTCCAGGGTTTTGACCCGGGGATAGCAGCTAAATTCATTCATGTAGATCAACAATAATTTCATAAGAATCCTTGTTACAACTTATTTTGTAGCGCAAAGGTAAAACTTTATCCGGTTCAGTAAAAAGATAATCCATATCACTCACCTTCCCCGCTTTCCAGGAAGAGTCTGATAGCCTCTTCTATTTTAAGCGGTGAATGATCCGGGGACAGTGAAAAAATCTGTATTCCGGTTTGTTCCAGTGTGTCTTTGGCTTTTGGCCCGACATGATAAGTAATCACCCAATGAATTTTCATCCTTGACAGCATAGCCACCGATTGCATCCCCACTCCATGGGCAGCCCGTGCATTTTCCTCGTTTGACAGAAATGTAATTTCCCGTACTTCCGTATCATATACGGCATAAAAAAGAGCCCTGCCAAATTGCTCCCCGACATACTCTTTATCCATCGTTTGTATTGCAATCTTCATAACCTTAAAATTTTATCATATTATCAAAAAAATAATTGAAAGTTCCGTTAAAGAAATTAAA
>CAYLJE010000115.1:0-7263 GCA_964383915.1 uncultured Rikenellaceae bacterium | reverse complement strand
AAGATAAACGGAAAGCACTGCTGTCAGGAAACCATCCATCCACCAAACTTTTTTATTAAAAAATATCCCTGTCAATATGATGAGAGATGCTATGGCATCCGACCGATGATGCCAACCGTCTGCTACTAAAGCATCTGATTTTATTTTTTTCCCTGTTCTAATGGATACCTGTGACATACTTTCCTTGACTACAGCAGAAATTGACATAACCACAATGCCAATTATTCCATATTTGGCTCCGGTATGACTGATCAACCTTTTGGCCGCATCTTTTCCGAACTCAAATGAAACCATAATTAAAAAAAAACCAACAAATATAGCAGCAATCGTCTCAGCCCGGCCATGACCAAAAGGATGTTCTTTGTCAGGTGGCTTCATACTCCATTTGAGTCCTACCATAACAATAATAGTGGAAATACAATCAGATAGCGTATGCCATCCATCTGCTTGTAATGCAAGAGAATTGGTTTTATGTCCTGCCCATATCTTTAGTACAAATAAAAAGATATTAACAAAAAAGGACACCCAAACGATTATCATTCCCTTTTTCATATCATTCAACATCAGAATAATTTCTTTTCAACAAAAGTATTCTGTAAATATCGTATATTTTTCAAAATATTTTCTACTTACTTCAAATTCAACTTCAGGGAAAAATTGACATTTTATATTAATTTTGCAAAAATTTTTGTCATGTGGTCTGACTGGCAACAGCTAACTATCTATCTTAAACGAACTTTTTCAATCAAAGGTGATTTACTATCTGTTCTATTTTTAATTGGAGTTCAGGAATCCGGTAGCGGTTTTAAAACATATACACAACAGGAAAAAACTGATTTGATAAAATTGGCAAAATATACCCTATTGACCGAAGCCGGCTTTTACCAAAAAATAAACATTGTAAGCCGTAATCCTGTTTTTTTTTCTGTTGATAATCATCCGCTACCACGTGATTCGTTTGCACTTACTAAAATACTAAAAAACCAGATTATTTTCTATTTCAACAAAATAAACCTTCCTTACTATGGATCCATTATCAAACATTGATCAATATATCAAAGAAGCCAGGAATTTTAATACCCGTTCTCAAAAAGAACTGGAAGATTTCCGCATTCGTTTTCTCGGTAAAAAAGGAATTATCCAGAATCTTTTCCGGCAATTTAAAACCATCCCTCCTGCACAAAAACGTTTGGCAGGACAACAAATCAACCAGTTAAAAAAACTAGTACAAGAACATATCAATACAATAGGTAAAAACCTTAAGAAGTCCATTGCAAAACATCCATATATTGATCTGACATTACCGGGTAATCCATATTCTTTGGGAAACCGTCACCCTATTTCCAACGTACGCAATGATATTATTTCCATTTTTTCCAGCATAGGATTTACTGTTTCTGAGGGTCCTGAAATAGAGGATGATACACATGTTTTTTCAAAATTAAACTTTCCACCAGACCATCCTGCCCGCGATATGCAAGATACTTTTTTTATAGAAAAGGATGCTTCAGGTAATGCTCAAAATGATGTCCTGCTCCGGACACATACTTCTTCTGTGCAGGTAAGAGTCATGGAAAGTCAAAAGCCCCCTATACGTACCATTTCACCGGGACGTGTTTTTCGTAATGAAGCTATTTCTGCCAGAGCACACTGTATTTTTCATCAGATCGAAGGTTTATATATTGATACAGATGTTTCTTTTACCCAGTTAAAACAAACTCTCTTTTATTTTGCCAGAGAATTTTTCGGTCCTGAAACAAATATCCGTTTCCGCCCTTCGTATTTTCCTTTTACCGAACCATCTGCTGAAATGGATATTACCTGTCTTTTATGCGGAGGAAAAGGTTGCAATGTTTGTAAATATACCGGCTGGCTTGAAATCCTTGGATGCGGAATGGTTGATCCCAATGTACTTGACTTCAACCATATTGACAGTGAAAAATATACAGGCTTTGCTTTTGGGATGGGCATAGAAAGAATAGCTATGTTAAAGTACCAAATTAATGATCTTCGCTTATATTTTGAAAATGATCTTCGCTTTCTGGAACAATTTGCTCCTGACATATAACCGCTTCTTTTCCCGAGACGTAATAATGCTTGATAATAGCAAACGTTTGTTACGAGTTTTTTATTTATCGTACACCTTTATTTCGCGTGTCAGTTCCATTACTTTTTTGTAAAGAAAGCTAACGCCACAATATCTTTCCTCGCTTAGGTTCACCGCTTTCTCCAACTTATCCATGGGCAGATCTTCACCCCAGAACAAATAGGTAATATGCATTTTTGTATAGTGTTTTGGATGTTCTTCTGTCAATTCTGCATCAACACGAACATCAAATTTCTCTATTTCTACCCTCATTTTCTTAAGGATAGAAATAACATCCATGGCCGTACATCCTGCCAAAGATACCATCATAAGCGGTTTGGGTCTGGGTCCACGGTCTTTTCCTCCTACATTATCTTCTGCATCCAAAATAATCTTATGACCATTCAGTTCGGTTTCAAAAGCCAGGTCATCCAGCCAGGAAACATTTATTCTATCTTTCATCATGCGAATTTTTTTTCGTGTTAGAGCCGCAAATATAATTTTTAATTGTAAATTGCTAAAATTCTTTTTCAAACTAAATTTGCGTAATATTTTATGATAAATGCATGAAAAAACAGGACGAAATACCTACCTGTAATGATTGTTTTAACGACATAAACTCTATTTTCAGGCATCTTACCCCAGAGCAGATGAATCTGCTTTTTTACTCCATCGTACCACGTCTTTATCAAAAAGGTGAGATTCTATATCATGAAGGAAGACGCATCAATGGTATATATTGTATTATTAGCGGTATCGTAAAAATATTTAAAACCGGCTTTGACGGGAAGGAACAAATTATCATGTTTGGGAAACAAAAAGATATTATCGGTTATCGTTCTGTCCTTGCAAAAGAATTAGCCTGCACAACAGCCAAAATTATCGAAGAAGGAAATCTTTGCTTTATCCCGGCGGATATTTTGTTACAATTTGTTAAAGAAAATACAGGCTTTAGTTACGAAATCATGAAGCTGGCTTGCAAAGAACTGGGCGATGCCAATCAATATATCACAGATCTTGCTCAAAAATCCGTTCGTGAACGCCTGGCAGAAATTCTTTTACATCTGGTGGACAAATTCGGCACCGACAACAAAGTGTTGAATATCACCCTTACCCGTGAGGATCTTGCCAATATTGTTGGCACAGCAACCGAATCTATTATCCGTCTTTTATCAGACTTTAAACAATCCCGTCTTATAGAATTACAGGGTAGAAAAATAAAAATACTGGACATGAACGCACTACAGCATATTAGTAATGCTTTTCCATAAAAACATTCATTCTATATAGTGGTTAATCACAATATATACAACCAGTCCCAGGATAATTATTATGAGGCTCAACAAAAGTAAAGGATTGCTTTGTACGCCACTTCCTACGACGTAAACGACGATCACGACACCTATCAACATGATAATGATGCCCAGTTGTTTCAGTAATTCGTTCATAATCAAATTATTTACTTTTTTTTACCTGTCATTTTAAAAAAAATAAATATATAAAAAAACATTTTAATCCAATGAAATTAAAACAACAAACCACTTCCAGGTAAATATTCTTTTCCGAAATGTTTAAAAGCAATCTTTGTTAATTCTCTTCCCCTAGGCGTTCTTTTTAAAAATCCTTCTTTTATAAGAAAAGGTTCATACACTTCTTCAATAGTTCCTGCATCTTCTCCTACAGCCGTGGCAATTGTAGTTAAACCGACCGGTCCGCCATTAAATTTCTCAAGGATAGTACGTAGAATTTTGTTGTCCATTTCATCCAGTCCGTGTTGATCAATATTCAATGCTCCGAGAGCATATTTTGTAATTTTTTTATCAATGATTCCGTTTCCTTTTACCTGCGCAAAGTCTCTCACTCTTCTTAACAAAGCATTCGCTACCCTCGGAGTTCCCCTGCTTCTGGACGCAATTTCTGATGCCGCTTCATTAAATATTTCTATTTTTAATATACCTGCCGAGCGTATAATGATTTTTTTTATTATTTCTTTATCATAATATTCCAAATGAAAAGTTATACCAAACCTCTCGCGCAACGGATTTGTCAATAATCCGCTGCGTGTGGTTGCTCCTACTAATGTAAAAGGATTCAACCCCAAACGCACACTGCGTGCACTAGGACCCTTATCGATCATAATATCGATTTTATAATCCTCCATAGCCGAATAGAGATACTCTTCCACAACCGGGGCAAGTCTATGTATTTCATCTATAAAAAGCACATCATTGGGTTCAAGTGACGTGAGTAAACCGGCCAGGTCACCTGGTTTATCAAGAACAGGTCCGGAAGTCGTTTTTATATTTACATGTAACTCATTGGCAACAATTCTGGCCAATGTTGTTTTTCCTAGTCCCGGAGGTCCGTGAAATAAAACATGGTCTAAGGCTTCATTACGCAAAGAAGCTGCCTTTACAAATATCTTAAGGTTCTCAATAACTTTTGGTTGGCCTGTAAATTCTTCAAACCTGTCCGGTCTCAATTTATTTTCATATTCCTTGTCTTCAGGAATAAATGATAAATTATGAATATTTACATCCTCTTCCGCCATCTGTTCTGTAAAGTTACTTTATTATTTTAACATCCTTCTTCAAATTAACCTTTACCCCATTAATCTTCTTTTCCAAATCATCTTTATAAGTAATTGAGATAACCAAGTTTCCATTTTCATCATATTTTTTCCAGTTTTTTTCACGCAGACCGCTCGAATAATACCTTTCTTCTTTTATTTTCCCATCCGGATAATATAATTTATGCTTTCCTTCCGGATTTCCCTGCACAAATCTTCCTTCATATTTTAATTTTCCATCAGCATAATAAAACTTCCATATTCCATCTCTCAGACCTACAATATATTTACCTTCTTCATATTCATCTCCTACGTCGATTTTCCATAAGCCATCTTTTTCTCCTTCAATGTAATTTCCAACAGCTATCACATTTTTCTTTCTGTCATATTCTACATACGCTCCGTCTTCTTTTCCATCAAAATAATCTTCTTGCCTTCGCAACATACCATTATCAAAATACCAACGCCAGGTACCATCTCCTTTTCCTTGCCGGTATTGACCTGTTTGTTCAATTTTTCCGGATAAGTTATAAAATTTCCACTTGCCGTTTCTTTCATTATGAAAATAATTTCCTGCTGATCTAAGTTTACCCTTTTCATAGTAATATTTCCACAACCCTTCTTTTTCTCCCTTTTCTGTGACAATTCCCTCAGCAATAATATGACCCGTATTATCAAATATTCCGGCATTAATTACTTTTCTTTTTTTATCATATATTCTGTGAATACCAATAGGAATATTGTTTCTATAGGCCCCGTTTTCTATCAGATTCCCTTCCTTATCATATTTATTTCTAATATCTACGGGACTTACTATACTGTCATTTTGTGATGAAAGATCGACCAATTTGCCATTCTTATAAAACAAAACCAGCTTAATATTTCCAATTTTATCATATTCCCTATAATAACCATCTCTCATCCCGTTTTTATAATATTCTTCTCTGTATTTCTTACCATCCGGATAAAAGCTCATCCATTCTCCTTCTTTATTACCCCCCTTATTAAACCGGTTTATTTTTCTCCTTTCAACTAAAACATCTTTATGATATTCATTTAATGTTACAATATTTCCTCTTTCATCAAATTCTTTTCCCATTCCTTCTTTTTTACCATTTCTATAAGGTATCATTTCCTGAACTTTCTTATCAGGATAATAATATAAGCCAGTTCCTTCCTTTTTATCATTGATATAAAGTTCTCTGCTCTTAATATACCCGGTAATACCCGTTCCTTTATCAACATAAGCATACCGGATATTGTAACCTGTCTTTTTCCCATATTTATAATTTATTTTTTCTATCGTATCACCCAAATGATTATAAAAAACCCAGGTGCTGTCAAGCAAAAAATTAATTCTTTTACCTTCTGATTTTTTTATTCCTGTAACATAATACGTTGTCCAGTAACCATTTGGTTTTCCATTCTTCATCATGCCTTCACTGGAAACCTGTCCGTTAGGATAATAAAACTTATTATATCCATTTGCATTTATTACATTTTTCTGACATTTTCCTAAATAACTCTGTAAAAATATTAGAAAAAATATCGAGATTATTTTAAGATATCTCCTTTTATCCATACTTATTTTACTTTTTTCTATTTTCTATGAACCAGTTTTTTTTGTAATTTCCATCATCCGTTGTATGGGAATATAAGCTTTTCTAATTAATTCTTTACCTAAAGTTATTTCTGGCATTTCGTACTCAAGCGCCTTATAAATTTTTTCTAATGTAATCATTTTCATAAATTCACATTCATTACATGCACAAGTAGCATCATGACCCGGTGCAGGAATAAATTCTTTTTCATTACTATTTTTTTTCATTTGATGTATAACTCCCGGTTCTGTAGCAATAATATATCTTTGTCCCTTATCTTTTCCTGTAAAATCAATCAATTGTGCTGTTGACCCTATAAAATCAGCTATTATTCTGATTGGTTCTTCACATTCAGGATGAGCAATTACTTTTGCATCCGGGTACATATTTTTTAATTCTATAATTTTTTCAAGAGAAAAATTTCTATGGACATGACAGCTCCCATTCCATATAAGCATATCCTTATCTGATGAACTTTTTACGTAATTTCCTAAATTCTTATCAGGAGCAAAAATAATTTTTTCATCTTCCGGTAAAGACTGAACGATTTTTACCGCATTGCTTGAAGTACACATAATATCAGACAAAGCTTTTACTTCTGCAGAAGTATTCACATAGGATACTACCGTCCTTCCTGGATTTTCTTTTATAAATTTCTCAAATCTATCGGCCGGACACGAATCAGCCAAGGAACAACGCGCATTTAAATCAGGTAAAAGTACTTTTTTACCCGGAGATAATATCTTTGCCGTTTCAGCCATGAAAAGAACGCCTGCAAAAACAATGATATCCGCATTGGTTTTAGCAGCTTGTTGTGACAATGCAAGACTATCGCCAGTAAAATCTGCAATATCCTGGACTTCATCTCTTTCATAAGTATGTGCAAGAATGATGGCATTTTTTTCTTTACATAAATGTTTTATTGCAGACACTAATTTTTCACCTTTGGGTATTTTTTCGCCAGCGGTTTCTTTTTTATTAATTAACAATTTTTTATTTACCATATT
>CAYLJE010000114.1:0-7362 GCA_964383915.1 uncultured Rikenellaceae bacterium | reverse complement strand
GTCATTAAGTGGTCATTAGGTGATTAAACAATTATGTGACTCTCGAAGCCGCGCCCTGAGCTTGTCGAAGGGCAAATGACAGTAATCCGCCGGCTGGCGGAGAATAAATGACGCTTGCTAAGCAGACTGACAACTTCCTGCAAAGGAGACAGTAACCGGAAAAGATTTTTTTTGAGGGAAGGGAAGAGGAATGCCGGATCAGACTTTATGTCTGGGCTCATCTGAGACAGAAAGTTTACTTCGTCCTCTGGCGCGGCGATGTGCCAGGATTTTCCGCCCGTTGGCTGTTGACATACGTTCCCTGAAACCATGTTTATTTTTTCTCTTGCGTCGTGATGGCTGGAATGTCCGTTTCATATCTTTTTAATTTCTTATTTGCCCGGCATTAGATAAAATAACCCTCCAACGGGTTGTCTCAAACAGGGTGCAAAAGTAATATTATTTTTTAATCCTCAAAAAATTAATATGGTTTATGTTGGGTAAAAAAGGATTATTTTGGTTTTGAAAAAAGACTCTTCAAAATAATCTGACAGGGGAATTATCATCACGTTATGACCGGAAACAGATAGTTTTTCCTGTATGTTTCCCCCTGCCAGGTAGATTATCCCTCCTCTTTGCTGTGTTATCGCCGGTTTTAGTAAATGTCGGGTCTGCTGGTAAAAGGTTTTAAATGGGGCTACACCACGCCCCAGGATATAATTGAAGGAACCTTTTATTTCTTCAGCGCGGATTTTCTGGCACGTTGTGTTCCGGAGATGAAGGAGGTGTATGAGTTCTTTTACCACCCTGATTTTTTTTCCGACGCCGTCAATCAGGTGAAAATGTGTGTCCGGAAACAAAACAGCCAGCGGTAACCCGGGCAGGCCTCCTCCGGTACCCACATCTATTACTGTGTCTCCCGGATGGAATGAGATATACCTGGCAATCGACAATGAATGAAGCAAGTGGTGCTCATACAGGTTTTGAATATCTTTACGGGAAATTACGTTGATCCGGTCATTCCAATACAAATATCCTTCGGCAAGTTGTTCTAGTTGCTTTATTTGTTCTTTTGTCAAAGCTGGAAAATACTTCAAGATCAGGGTGATACCGGAAAACATAGGTCAGGGTTTAGCATCCTTTTTATTCAGCATATTATAGAGAAGTTCCTTGGCCCGGAATAATTGGGCTTTCACCGTTCCAAGAGGGAGATCCAGTTCATTGGCAATTTCTTCGTAGGAATATTCTTTGAAATACCTCAAAACGATCAGGTTTTTGTACCGGGGTTTGAGCTGATCCACCACATTACGCATCAACACGGCTTTCTGACTTTTAATCATGTTTTCCTCGGGATCAGGAGAACTCTCCTGAATGGCCAGGGGGGTACTGTCTTTATCCATATGGCTTTGATCGATGGAAATAAGAGGCGTTCGCTGTTTGCGAATAAAGTCAATGCAATTGTTGGTTGCAATTTTAAAGAGCCAGGTACTGAATGCAAAATTGGGGGTATATTGATTCAGATTCCTGAAAGCTTTTCCGAAGGTCTCGATGGTCAGATCTTCGGCATCAGTAGGATGATTAACCATCTTTAACAGCATGTAATAGATGGCATCACGATAACGGCTGAGGAGTCTGGAATATGCCTGTTGATCTCCTCTGAGCGCCCTGTTGACCAACTCCAGATCCTTTTTGGCTTTATCCGAAAGATTATTATTAACCTCTTTCATTCCCATAGTATTTCTGCAGTGCGGGAGAGATTGGAAACCCACGTGATGAGATAGAAGAACGGAATCAAAATATCATAAATTAACGAAGATAGTAATAATTGTTTTTCCTGCAAACGTTTTTGTGCTTGCGACAGTACTATGCCCATGACAATCCATCTTAATAAAATGACTGCTGCCGGAACCATCCAGGAAACGGGAAAGAAAAACAACGTACCTGCCAACAGCCAGAAAAAAACCCTGGAGATGAGTTCTCCTCCAAGTAGCCATCTACTGCCGCGGGTATAATACCGTGCTGTGGTAATGTGTCTTTTCTTGTTCCGGAACCATCTTTTCCAGGTCATAGGGGGTTCGGATAAGGTGCATGCCCTGGGGTCTGTTTCAATACGGGTATTGTTTTTATTTGCCAGCAGGTTGACCAGCAGATCATCATCACCAGATAAAAGACGACTAAAATATTTCCTTTTGCTGATTTGAAAATATAACGGTTTTCGATAAGCCATATTCCTGCCTACGCCCATATACGGATGCCCCCGCGAAGCAAAGCCGAGGTATTGGATGGCGATGAAGAAAGCTTCGTAACGTATAAAGTTGTTCAATAGTCCCTTTTTGTGGACAAAACCACCATATGCAAGAACAATGGATGTTTTTTTTGTAAAGTTTCGAGCCATGATCCTGATCCACTGATCAGAGGCAGGTTTGCAATCGGCATCGGTAAACAGAAGCCATTCGTTTTTTGCTGCTTTTATCCCCACCAGTAATGCCAGTTTTTTCCCGTGGGTGAACCGTTCGTCTTTGGTGATTGTGGTGTATCTCAGGATCTTATATTTTTCAGCAAAAGATTCTAATACCGCTGAAGTATCATCAGTAGAGGCATCGTTTACCACCACCACTTCATAATTGGGATAATCCTGTGATAATACCAGGGGTAAAAATTGCTTCAGATTTTTGTTCTCATTTCTGGCACAGATAATGACCGAAACGGGGACATGGGTGTTTTTTTTACGTTGGAAACGATCAAAACCTACAGCAGAATAAAAATAAAGGTAATAAAATAACTGGATTACCAAAAGGACACCTTCTGTAATTAGAAAGATGTCAACGAGTTGCGTGTTTGCTATCATGGTTGAAAGTTGAATGCAAGTTTATCAAAGATTTTTTGTATAGCAAATCTTAATCGGAAGATTTTAGATTGTATTAATGCAGGAACAATTATCTTTGCCACAAATCAGCAGGAATGTTTTTTACATTAACGGAAACAGATAAAGCTACCAGGGCACGCTGCGGTGTAATTAAAACAGACCATGGAGAGATAGAAACACCTGTTTTTATGCCGGTGGGTACTGCCGGGAGTGTCAAAGCGGTATCCCAGCAACAGATGGAAACAGAAGTGAACGCTTCCATCATTTTGGGAAATTCTTATCATCTTTTTCTCAGGCCGGGTTTATCTGTGCTGGAGGAAGCAGGTGGACTGCATCGCTTTATGCACTGGCCTCATCCTATTCTTACTGACAGTGGAGGGTATCAGGTCTTTTCATTGACGGATACCCGGAAGCTCACAGAAGAAGGGGCATGGTTTCGTTCGCACATTGATGGTTCGAAACATCTGTTTACCCCGGAAAAAGTGGTGGATATCCAACGTGTCATCGGATCGGACATTATGATGGCTCTGGATGAATGTACTCCGTTTCCCTGTGCCTATGATTATGCCGTGGCATCAATGGAACTCACCCATCGCTGGCTGGAGAGAGGCTGGCATCGTTACCATGAAACAAAATCACTGGTTGGACATAAGCAGGTTTATTTTCCCATTGTCCAGGGGAGTGTCTATGCTGATTTGCGGGAAAGATCGGCTCGCACCATCAGCTCTTATGATGCAGAAGGATATGCTATCGGTGGATTATCTGTCGGGGAGCCTGTGGCAGATATGTACCGCATGATAAACCTTGTCTGTGATATTCTGCCTGTGGACAAACCCCGCTATTTGATGGGAGTGGGTACCCCGGTGAATATTCTGGAGTCCATTGCACGGGGTGTGGATATGTTCGATTGTGTGATGCCTACCCGAAATGGCAGAAACGGCATGATCTTCACCCACGAGGGGATTATCAACATTAAGAACCTGCAATGGAAGGAAGATTTTTCACCCATAGACCCATTAGGACCTTCTGCATACAGTAAATATTATTCTAAAGCTTACCTGCGTCATCTGATCCTGACCAAAGAAATCCTCGGGGCGCAAATAGCTACCATACACAATTTAAGTTTTTATATTTGGTTAGTAAAAGAAGCAGGGGAAAAAATCAGAGCCGGAGAGTTCGGGCCCTGGAAAGATGAAATAATCCGTAAACTGGGAAAAAGATTATCACCGGCGTGAAAAAACTCGATCTTTATATTACCAAGAAGTTTTTAGGAACGTTCATATTTGCCATTATTCTCATTTTAGGGATATCTGTGGTCTTTGACCTGAGTGAGAAACTTGATAATTTTATTGATCATCAGGTCCCTCTTAAATCTGTGATCTTTGATTACTATGTGAATTTTATTCCCTACTTTGGAATACTGTTCAGTTCCCTGTTTGTGTTTATTAGTGTGATCTATTTTACTTCCCGGATGGCTTATAATTCGGAGATCACGGCTATCATCAGTAGTGGGATCAGTTTTTACCGGCTGTTGTATCCTTATATGCTGTCAGCGGGCCTGATCATGTTATTTTCCTTTATTATTTCCAATTATTTCCTGCCGCATGCCAACGCCCGCAGGCTGGCTTTCGAAGAGCTGTATGTTGACGCGGGGATCATAAAACATTCAACGGATTATAATATACACCGGCAGGTGCGTCCGAACATTTATGTATATATGGAAAACTATTCTCCTCTCAGTAAACTGGGACAAAAGTTTTCCATGGAGAAATTTGACGACCAGGGGAGGTTACAGTCTAAAGTGATGGCTGATTATGCGAAATGGGATACCAGCAAACAAAAATGGACATTACGGAATTTCTATATTCGGATGATTACTGACAGTTTGCATGAGACGATAGAATCTGGTTTAAAAAAAGATACTACCTTTTATTTGTCTCCCAAAGATCTTGATAAGGGGAAAGATATTACGGAGACTTTGAATCTGGGAGAGTTACAGAATTTTGTCCGGCAGCAACGGCTTCAGGGTGCTGAAAATATTGAAGAGTATGAGATTGCTTTATACAACCGCTTTTCAAATCCTTTTTCAGCATTTATCCTGACACTCATTGGTTTGGCGCTTTCCTCACGAAAAATGAAAGGGGGTATCGGCGTGCAAATAGGTGGGGGCATTGGTCTGAGTTTTACATATATTGTATTTATGCAATTTTCTTCCCAGTTTGCAATTGGGGGGAGTATGGACCCACTCCTGGCCTCCTGGTTGCCCAATATCATTTTTGCAGTAATTGCCACCATTTTGTTTATGATGACCCCAAAATAACGACCCTTAACAAATAGATAGAAGGATAGTGAATGAGGAGGGTAACGGACTATTTTTTCAATGTAATATTTTTTTTAATTAGGGGGATTTTGTAACGTTGCAGAACGTAAAATAAGGTTTCGGAACATTGTGTGTTTTTTATACCTATAAATAAAAATCTAAGACATGGCTTTAAAAAGGAAAATTCAGGAATTAAAAAAACGCCGGGAAGAGGTTTTACAGGGAGGTGGAGAAAAAGCAGTAAGGAAACAAGTAGCTATGGGGAAATTAACAGCCCGTGAGCGTATCGTAGCCTTATTGGATAAAGGTTCTTTTAATGAATATGATTTGTTTGTAGAACATGAGGCCCGTGATTTTGATATGGACAAGAAAGTGCTGCACGGTGATGGTGTAATTGTGGGTACCGGGACAATACATGGCAGACCGGTAGCTATTTTTGCACAGGATTTTACTGTTGCCGGGGGATCTCTGGGCCTGATGCATAGTCGAAAAATAACCAAGATCATGGACCATGCTCTGAGAATGCGAATGCCATTGATTGGCATCAATGATTCGGGGGGTGCCCGTATCCAGGAGGGGGTGAACTCACTGGCCGGTTATGGGGAAATATTTTACCGGAATACGCTTTCTTCCGGAGTGATTCCTCAGATCTCCGTTATTCTCGGTCCTTGTGCCGGAGGGGCTGTCTATTCTCCTGCCCTTACCGATTTTGTGTTCGTAGTGGATAATATTTCCAAGATGTTTATTACCGGCCCGGAGGTGATTAAAACGGTTCTGGGAGAGGAAATCTCAATGGAAGATCTGGGGGGAGCCAAAGTCCATAGCACGATTACCGGGAACGCACATTTTTTTGCCAGAAATGAAAAAGAATGTTTTGGTCAGATACAGAAACTTCTGTCTTTTATCCCATGGAACAATGAAGTAAAAGCCCAGAAGATAGCCTCCAAACCTCCCAGAAAAGATTATAAAATTGAAGATATTGTCCCGGCTGATCCAAAACTTCCTTATGATGTAAGAGATGTAATTAAAGCAGTGGTGGATGATTCTGATTTCTTTGAGATATATGAAGGATGGGCCCGGAACCTGGTGATCGGTTTTGGTCGCATGGGAGGAAAGACCATCGGATTTGTAGCCAATCAGCCTATTTATCTGGCCGGCGTTCTTGATGTTGATTCTTCTGATAAAGCTGCCCGCTTTATCCGGTATTGTGATGCTTTTAATATACCTATTGTCACTTTTGTTGATCTCCCCGGATATCTTCCGGGCGTTGATCAGGAGCATGCCGGAGTGATCCGGCATGGTGCCAAAATACTCTATGCCTATAGTGAAGCAACCGTGCCAAAGATGACATTGATTATCAGAAAAGCTTATGGGGGAGGATATATTGCCATGAGCTCCCGCCATCTGCGGGCGGACTTTGTTTTTGCCTGGCCCTCAGCCGAGATTGCTGTAATGGGCCCGGAAGGTGCTGCCAATATTATTTTCAGAAAAGAAATAAAAGAAGCAGATGACCCGGAGAAAGTCAGAAAACAAAAAGTAAAAGAATATAAAGCCAAGTTTGCCAACCCTTATGTAGCCGCAGCCAAAGGATATATCGATGCGGTGATTGAACCTGGAGAAACACGTAAGCTGCTCCTGCACGCTATTGAGGTATCTGAAAATAAAGTAATTTCGGTGCCTAAAAAAAAGCACGGTATTCCTCCGTTTTAATCCGCCTTCGCGAAGCCGTTTCGGCGAAGCTTCAGCGACAGCGTGCGGACGGGCTGCTCCGGGGTAGTTTATTCATGATTTTTAAAAGAAAAAAAGATGGCATTGCAAAGAGAAAAAAAACCGAAGAGCATCCTGAATATTGACGGAACGGAATACAAGACAATTGTCCCTGAGGATTATTTTAAACGCCATGGCTGGCAGATGAAAGATGAAACACTGATCTGTTCTTTTATTCCCGGTACCATTTCAAAGATTTATGTTAAAGTAGGTCAGAAAGTTAAAAAAGGGGAAAAACTCCTGACGCTGGAGGCTATGAAAATGAAAAATCGTGTGTTAGCTCCACGGGCCGGGAAGATCCTTTCATTACAGGTGAAAGTAGGCGAAAATGTTAAGAAAGAACAACCTCTGTTTAAAATGGATTTTGAAAGCAAGTAATGAGTCGAGTCTAAAAAGGTAGATTTTTGTCAAAATCAAGGCGGAAAGAATT
>CAYLJE010000113.1:0-7489 GCA_964383915.1 uncultured Rikenellaceae bacterium | reverse complement strand
CCGGCCTGCGCAATGGTCAGATTGATATAGTTGATGATCGCCAGAAACAAAATGATGACGACGATGGCAAACAAAACGAAGATCAGGGTTTTGCTGTTTTGTCTGAGTGCTCCAAATCCAATTTTGCTGAAATGTGTTTTTGTCAAAGGGACAAATCTCACCTCTTTCGTTCGTCCGTTTTGGTAAAGCCAAAACCCTTTTTTGAACAGTTTCAATACTTTTGGTGCTATGGCTGGCAGGTTTGTTTTCGGTTTTGCAAGAAAATAGAGCCCAAACGAGCAACTGTTATAGCTGCTTAATATAGTTTCCGATTCCCAAATATCCTTTAAACAGCGAAAATTGATAATGGCATCTACCTTTTTAAATCCTGAAGTTTTGGAAATGTCATCTACAATTCCGGTTACCGTACAGGCTACATCCGTATTTATCATTACCCGCTTTCCCATGGGCGATTCATTTCCAAATAGTTTTCGTGCCAACGCGCGGGTTAGCACAATGGAATGGCTTGTTTTTAAGGCATTATCCTTATTTCCGCTGATTAAATGAAAGGTGAAAATGTTAAAGAAAGTGGAGTCAGCCAACAAATAGTTAAAATTTAATTTGATATCCTTTTTACTGGAAATAATTCCTCCGGTGTTATATGTTCTGGTAAAGCTCTCAATCTCAGGGAATTTACTTTGTAACCATTCTCCGACAGGAGGGGCAAAATAGCCTTCTTCTTCACTGGAGAGCCTGTAAATTCTGTTTCTGTTATTTTGTGAGCTGTTAACGGTAAGTTCGTTTTTAATATAAAAGCTTAACAGAATGATAACAGACAATGAAGCGGCAAATCCGAAAACCGTTATAAATGTGTATAACTTGTTGCTCGCCAAATGTTTCAGAAATAGTTTTATGTTCTTTTGCCACATATTCTATACTGTTAATCGTTACTATTTGGCTGAAGGGTTGATTCCATGAGGGTTATTCCTTAGTTATTTTTCTTTTCTGTGATAACCTGTCCGTCAAGTAGATTTATGGTGCGGTGGGCATAGGCGGCGTCGCGTTCGGAGTGGGTGGCCATGATGATCGTTGTGCCTTCCTCGTTAAGCTCTGTCAGAAGATTCATTACTTCGATACCGTTTTTCGAGTCGAGGTTTCCGGTAGGCTCATCGGCAAGAATCAGGTCGGGGTTGGCTACCACAGCTCTTGCTATGGCTACACGCTGTTGCTGTCCGCCCGAAAGCTGCTGTGGGAAATGTTTGACACGATGGCCGATGTTCATGCGTTGTAGAACTTCTGTTACTCTTTTGCGTCGTTCGGAGACTTTCATTTTCAGATAAAACAGCGGCAACTCCACATTGTCAAATACATTCAGCTCGTCGATCAGGTTGAAACTCTGAAAGACGAAGCCGATGTGTCCTTTCCGTAATTTGGTACGGTCTTTTTCCTTCAGTCCCGCCACTTCGGTTCCGTTAAAGACGTAACTGCCTTTCGTAGGATTGTCCAACAATCCGATAATGCTGAGTAAGGTGGATTTTCCACAACCCGATGGTCCCATGACCGCCACAAATTCTCCTTTGTTTACCGAGAAGTTTACACCGTTTAGTGCATAAGTTTCGATTTCATCGGTACGAAATACTTTTACCAGGTTTTCAATTTTTATCATAATTACTTAATTTATAGATTTATATATTAATAATGGGGGATTTAAGGGTTGGATGATCCATTCTTTTTAACCTTTGTCTCTATTTAAAAACTAATCTGTCGTTATTTCCAAAACTATCATATCCTGACACAACCACCTTATCTCCGGGCTTCAACCCCTGCAGTACCTCGTAATATTTCGGATTTTGCCGTCCGATCTGTATGGATCGTTTTTCTGCTGTTTTTCCGTCTTTAGATACTACGAATATCCATTGTCCTCCGGTAGTCTGGAAAAAACTACCCCGGGGTAGCAGGAGAGCTTTCACCGGATTTCCCAGTTGCAACCGGATGTAATAGGTTTGGCCGGTACGCATGTTATCAGGCATTTTATTTTCAAAGACCATTTGAACCTCAAAGCGTCCTTTGCGTACGCCGGGTAATATTTTTCTGATTCTCAGCTTGTATTCTTTTCCGTTTCGATCCAGTATAGCCATTAATCCGACCCGTACTTTATCAATATAGTGCTCATCGATTTGAGCTACCACTTTGTAAGAGGTCAGGATGTCGATTTGTCCGAGCCTTCCCCCTTTAGGTACCGACTGTCCCACTTCCACATCCAGAGTAGTAAGCTGTCCGTCCACCGGTGCTTTTACGTTGAGGCCTTCCTGCCGTTGACGAACCAGCTTCAGGTTCAGTGCCATATTATGCAGGTTTTCTTTCATTTGTGTTACCTGAATGGTGCGGTAAATAGAATCCTGTTTTTGGCGCTCGAGGTACAGTTTGTAGCTTCTTTGGGCATATTCATAGTCTTCTTTCGATTTCAGGAAATCATTTTTTGAGATCAGTTTATCTTTATAGAGTCCCAAATTCTGGCGGTAGATTCTTTTTTTGCGGACCAGATCAAATTCAAGGTTCAAAAGTTCCCGTTTTATTTGGATTTTTTCCTGTTCCATGGTTACCCGGGTGTCGCGCAGGAAATTACTGTTTTTGGCGAGCTCGGCTTCACTGTTTAAAATACTCAACCTCAGATCGGGATTACTCAACCGCAAAATCACTTCTCCTTTTTTTACCATCGATCCTTCTTCTGCAACTTTTTCTTCCACCCGGCCTCCTTCACGGGCATCCAGATAGATGGTGGCAATGGGGGCCACATTTCCGCTAACGGTAATATAATCATGAAAAACACCTTCGGTCACGGTCTCTATGGTTACCCGGTCTTTATTGACCCGGTAGGTCGACAGGTTTGCAGCAAAAAACGCTTTATAGATGATCAGCAGAAATAAAACTGCCCCTAACCCGAGGTAAATATATTTTTTCCTGAGCCTTTTTTTCTTTTCTATGGGTATGTCCATCGTATTTTCTCGTATTACTTTATTAATTTTATCTATATAAATGATTCCAGTTACCTGTCCGGTAAAACTCCAACATTTGCTTATGCATGATATAAATCAGCCGGGCTTTGAGCAAAGTGGCTTTAGACGATATATAGCGTTGCTTTGCGATCTCGTAATCCGTGGCACTCGCCAGTCCTTTATCCAGCTTTACGGATATGTTTTTCAGGGTTAATTTACTAAGCTTGTATAGTTCTAAGGAGGACTGATATTCTTTTTCGGCGGATTTCAGCTCATCCACAGCATTCCATATTTCGGAATAGAGTGCCTCCTGTTGTTTTTCTAATTCCAGTTTCCGGTTGTCCAGTGCGATGGTTTTCCTTTTGATCTGACTATGTATGGATGCATGGTTAAAGACAGGTATGGATAGGCCCATGGTAATCCATTGATTTTGGTTGTTTATGATTTGTTTGGAAAAGCTCATCTGAGCGCCGTTAAAATAATTGGTGCCATATCCGGTAGAGAGGTATACCCGGGGTGAAATATACCCTTTTGCAATGGTTAGATCCTTGCGGGAAGCATTATATAGATATTGTTTTTGTTTTATTTCGGGAAGTCTTTTTATCGCTTCATGATATATTGAATCCACATTGGTTTCCGGAGCAATAAGAAAAGAGGTTGTTATTGAGGTGTCAATAGCGAAAGCATGACCGGCATCAAGTCGTAGAAGTTGTTTTAATTCAAGTAGTGTTTTACTGAGTGTATTTTGTGCCCTGACCAAACTGAGTTTGTCGGTAGCCCATTGACTTTTAAACTCTTGTACTATCAAGGGAGATTTCTGCCCCACTTTTACAAATTTCTGCATGTGCTCTATTTGTGTTTTTGAGAGGGCTGCCTGATTTTTTGCCACATCCACCAATCCGTAGCTGTACAGTACGGTGTAATATGAGGTCAGTAACTGAAAGATTAATTTATTCCTGAGAACCAACGCCTCTTCCCTGCTGGCCGAAAGCAAATAGTGATTAAATCTGACCGAGTTTCTTTTTACCATGCCCTGAAAGATATTTATGGATGAACTGATCCAATATCCGTTTCCCATGGTTTGGTTAAAGGTGATGGCATTGGTATTCGGGTCAATATTCCTTCCGAAGTTCATATTTACCGAACTGCCCATATTCAGGTCAGGCAGCAGATCCGCTTTGCTTTCCGACAGATTGATCTGTTGCGTCTTAACCTGATTGTTTTTTAAGGTCAGATCGATATTGTTTGCCAGGGCATAATCAACACATCTTGTAAGGGTCCAGGTGTCTTGTGCGTTGGTAAGCAAACTGCCTGAAAACAATAAAATAATAAAAACAGGTAACCTCAATATGAAAAATGATGCTTTATGGTCTTTCCCGCTTTTCCCCGGATCAAAAAAAAGGATTCTTTTCGTGTTTTGTTGCATTGTTTATGGTTAATCATGATTGTTATGGGATTATTCAATCTTTGTGCCATAAATCATAATAAGAAGAAAATCAGTATGTAACGTTATTTTAGCAGGTTTATTCCGTATGTTTGTGTAAAAAAATCATACACTATATGTCAAGTTTATTTACAGGGGGTTACTTTTGTGGAGAAGGGAAACAAAAACTTGTATTCCGGACAGGTTATGGGGAAAAGTAAAAATATGGAGGGGAGGATTTTAATCGTTGAAGATAACAGGGGCGTGCTGACTGCGCTTGAGATGTTGTTGCAGACAGCGTTTGGAAAGATATATACCCTTAGGAATCCGAATAATCTTTTAACTATCCTGAAAAATAATGGAATTGATGTAGTATTGCTGGACATGAATTTCAAAGCCGGTATTAATACCGGGAACGAAGGAATTTTCTGGCTTAGGGAGATATTGAAATACGATCCTTCCGTAAGTGTTATCATGATTACGGCATTTGGGGACGTAGAGCTTGCCGTTAAAGCAGTGAAAGAAGGAGCTTTTGATTTTATTTTAAAACCTTGGGATAATCATAAACTGCTTGGTACGGTTCATGCCTCGTTAGAGCTGAGAAAATCAAGGCTGGAGGCCAAGTTTCTCAGAAGGACAGCAAAATTATTAAAAAAAGAACTCAATCCTGATTCCTATATGCTCATAGGACACTCTGAGTCGATGAAACAGGTCATGGAGATGGTGAAAAAAGTGGCTCCAACAGATGCCAATATCCTTATTACCGGAGAGAATGGAACAGGAAAGGAGCTTATAGCTAAAGAGATACACCGATTATCAAAAAGAAAAAACGAAATAATGGTGAGCGTGGATATGGGGGCTGTCAGTGAGACACTATTTGAAAGCGAGCTGTTTGGTCATGTGAAAGGATCATTTACCGATGCCCGGGAAGAGAGGATCGGGAAATTCGAAACGGCGAACAAGGGGACCCTCTTTCTGGATGAGATAGGGAACCTGCCACTGTCCTTGCAGGCAAAAATGTTAAGAGCCATACAAACCCGGACCATAATAAAAGTCGGTAGTAACACTCCGGTATCTATAGATATAAGATTGATATCGGCGACGAATAAGGATATTCATACGATGGTGGCCGGGGGATTATTTCGCGAGGATCTACTTTACCGGATTAATACCATAACCATTTACATACCCCCCTTGCGGGACCGGGGAAATGATATTTTACTGCTTGCCGGATTTTATCTGAAAAAATATGCAGACAAGTATGAAAAATCCGGACTGAAGATGAGCCGGGATGCGATGGAAGAATTCTTAAAATATAAATGGCCCGGCAATGTAAGAGAGTTACAGCATTGCATGGAAAAGGCCGTTATCCTGGCGGAGAGCAATCTTCTTGATAAAAGCCATTTTTCATTAAATAAAAAGGAACAAAGTGTGATCGCTGATTTTCAGTTTGGTACTATTGAGGAGATGGAAAAAGAGATGATCCAGGCAACCATAGAAAAAGAAAAAGGTAACATGAGTACCGTAGCCAGGAAGCTGGGCATCACCCGGCAAACGCTTTACAATAAATTGAAAAAATATGGAATTTGAGTAATAGGTTCCCATGAGATACAAATATTTTTACAGAGCGATTTTATTACGGGTGCTGTTTATCATTTTCCTGGCGGGAGGTGCTGCCTGGCTCTGTTTTGAGAATCATGCTGTAGTACTGTGTATTGTGTTGTTACTGGTGTTGGTGATGGCTGTGTTTAATCTGATCCGGTATTTCAGTAATGTAAACCGGTGGATATCTTATTTCCTTCTTGGGATTGAAAACGAAGACACTTCTTTGAAAGTGCCCGGAAAAACGGGAAATAAAGCCCTTGACGATGTGTATAAAGGGATGGAACGGCTGAATGAACTTTTCAGGAAGACAAAAATGGAAATTTATTCACAAGAGCAGTATTTTCATTCGGTCATAAATCAATCGGTTACGGGGCTTTTTTCCGTGAACGAAAAAGGAAGGGTGGTGGATATTAATCCTGTGGCTGAGAAACTTACTCAACTGAAGAAGCATCATCATATAAATATTCTTCAGCATATAGATGTTGCCCTCCCCGGTTTTATCCTGAAGAATAATCAGGAATCCAACAGACCTTCGGCTATATTTAGCAACAGGTACGGACAGAAACTTTTGTTTAAGATGTCTGAAATCTTTATCCGGGGCGAGACGATTAAGCTTGTTGCCGTTAGTGATATTACCAAAGAACTGGACAACCGCGAGGTAGATGCCTGGATTAAGCTGGCCCGGACATTATCCCATGAAATCATGAACAACATCGTTCCGATTACAACTTTATCGGATGTGATAATGGGATATTTTACGAAAAAAGGGAACCCTTTGAATGAAGACGAGGTCGATATAAAAACCATAAAGAACACCGTTAAAGGACTTACTGTGATCAAAGAACGAAGTGAAGGATTAATGAATTTTGTTGAAAATTATCGGAAGTTTACCAAATTACCTGAACCTCAGATTATGGTAACAGACCTCGTAAAGTTGCTTGACAATAATTTGATAGCTGCTACCGCTTTTTCCGGATTTGATAAAATTAAACTGCAAAAGGAACTTCCCTCGAAGCTTATGTTTCCGACGGATGAAAAACTCTTCTCGCAGGTATTATTAAATTTATTCAAAAATGCCGTTGAAGCACTTTCCTCTTCAGGTGACCATGATCCTGCATTATCCATCGTTATGAAAAAGACAGGGAGTTTAATAGAAATAAAAATTATGAATAACGGTCCTGTTATTCCTCCCGAATTGCGGGAACAAATTTTCGTACCGTTTTTTACTACGAAAGAAGGAGGTTCAGGTATCGGTCTGAGTCTGGGCAAACAGATCATGCTTTCTCTGGGAGGCGATATTGTCCTGTCCATTTCTGATCAAGGGCAGACTATTTTTACGGTGACGCTGGTCTAAACGGGGGTAGTTTATTCTATCCCTTTCAGGGATACAGATGTTGCATGTTATCGTTCATATTGTATTTTTGCAGTCGATGTATGCGGTTATAGACATAGAGACCACCGGACTGAGTCCGCGGAAGGAGAAAAT
>CAYLJE010000112.1:0-7514 GCA_964383915.1 uncultured Rikenellaceae bacterium | reverse complement strand
TATAATCTGAAGATTTAAATCAAGAATATTTTATGCCAAAGAAAAAACTACGTAGGCGCCTTGCTCTGTTATGAAATAAGGAATTCATCTGCTGTTGAAAATGAAAAAAACCGTTCCATCAACGACGTAGGGATACGTAGAAAAACTTATGGGATTCCGGTTCATATTCCCAGTTCTTTGTTGACAAAGGAGATCAGGTCTCTGACATAAGGTAAACTAAAATCAAAATGGATGCCCGCTGCTTCATATACCTCGGGAATAGGTCTGGAATATCCCAAAGAAAGGGCATTCATATATTGCCGGATCGTCTGTTCAGGATTTTTACGATAGTTTTTCCATATGGCGATCGCCCCAAGTTGAGCAATCCCATACTCGATATAATAAAAAGGCACCTCAAAAAGATGCAGTTGTCCCTGCCAGGTATGTATCCGATAATCTTCATAATCTTCCCAATTGACAAAGGATGAAGAAAATTGATGCATTATGTCGTCCCAGGCTTTGTTTCGTTCCTCATGAGAATGTGCAGGATGCGTATATATCCAGTGCTGAAATTTATCAATAGCAGCGATCCACGGGAGGATCCGGATAATTCCTTCCAGTTGTTCCCGCCGGGCCCGTTGCAGATCCTCTCTGACAGGGAAAAAAACATCCCAATAATCCATAGATATCAGTTCCATAGACATAGAGGCCAGTTCGGCAATCTCAGCAGGCAATTCTTTATATTCATATTTATTTATATTACTACTCAGATAAGAGTGGAGGGCATGTCCCCCTTCGTGAAAGATCGTCTCAAGGTCTCTCAGATTTCCCGTCGCATTCATAAAAATAAAAGGCAGATTACTCTCATATAACGGATAGTTAAAGCCCCCGGGGGCTTTATTCTTTCTTGAATCCAGGTCCATATAACCTTTGCTGTCCATCATCCGCAGCAACTCCCCAAATAGCGGATGGATTTCACCAAAAGCCGTGGAAGCTTTCTCTGTCAGCTCTTTCACCTCTCTAAACGGATGCAGCGGGGGTCTGCCGGCCGGATCATTATCCAGATCAAAAGGAAATAATTGATCTATCATCAACTGTTCCTTGCGTTTACGATGTAATTCCTCCACCAGGGGGATCACTGTCTTACGGATTGATTCATGAAATGTTTCACAATCTTCCACCGTATAATCGAAACGCCCCAGTTCAGCAAAACGGTAATTTCTGTAGTTGTCAAAACCTGCATTTACTGCCATCTGTGATCTTTTCTCAATCAGTTTGTCAAACAGGACATGCAACGTGGGAGCCTCCTGCATCCGCCGGTCCCTAATTTTCAGAAAGGCCTCTTTTCTGACAGGCCGGGCAGGGTCTTTCAGATAGTTGGATGCTTGCTGCAGTGTCAGTTCTTTTCCTTCCAGGGTCACCGTCATTTGCGAGACTATTTTCCCATATGCCTGTTCCATCACCTGCAACTCAGCCTGTATCGGTATATTCACCTCACGGAACAGATCATGGCGATTTCTAATGATACGTAACATTACCTTGTATTCCTCCTGATCTAACTGTGCAACCAACGGATGGATTAAAAACCTGGCATCGAGCTTATCCGACCAGTGTGAGGCCGGGGGTTCAATCTCTGAAACAAATGTTTTAAACGACCCGGCATATTCCTGATTGTCCGTATGACAATTCATCCGAATATAGCGCCACGCCAATTCCTCTTCGAGGACAAAAGAAAGTTCACTACGGTCAAGCAGCCACTGTTCCATGTCTTTCAATAGGTGAAGTTCCCTGTTATATAACTCTTCAAACCAAGTATGCACATCATCCCATGAGCGGATTTTTAAATCCACGGGCAAATATTTTCTCTTCAACCGGGTTACATGCAACTCGTCGTTACGATTCATGATCTCAAATGTTTACAAACTGATAAACGATGGTCACTCCTTCTTTTCCTCTTGTGACTTATCATTTCTTTCATCTTCCGGAACCTTTTTTTCCTGTTGTTCCTCATTGGGGTCTGTTTCGACAGCAGGTGCTTCTCTTTTCTTTTCTTCCCCGGGCTCTTCCTCCTCGAAAGATAGCAGTTCATTTTTCAGCAGAAGGTTATACCAGGTAAGGATTTTCTTTATATCGGAAACATACACCCGGTCACGGTCATAATCAGGAACCACCTCAGCGAAGTATGTTTTCAGGGTCTCTGCATCTGATTTTGTGGGAATACTCTCTTTCCCCTCTTCTTTTTCAAAGATAGACTTAAAGACTTCTTTCAGGGAAATATCTTTTTCATTGGTAAAAATAGTAATCTCTTCCAGTGAATTAATGCGTTCTGTTGAAAAAGCACTGTTACGTTTACCGGTTTCAATATGCTCAACAATAATCGCATTACGTCCCTGGGCCACAAACTTATACAATCCCGGTTTTCCGGAAATAGCCATAATATCTTTCAAATCCATGATATATTTATTTGATGATCCGGTTATTCTCTTTTAAATAAATCTGTCACAAAACTAAACAATTACAGCAAACACAAAAATATAATACTTACAGAAGATCAAAAAACTTTAAATTATCATGGTTATTTCATGTTCCTTTCTTTCCTGATCTTCTCATAGGCATCATTTATTTTCTGAAATTTTTCCTTGGCCATTTTCTGATAGTCTTCACCCAGATAGCTAACTTTATCGGGATGATACCTGATGGCCATTTGATGGTATGCCTTTTTCACTTCTTCGTCGGTAGCAGACCGGTTAATCCCCAGGATGCGATAGGCTGCGTCGGTATCCGGGACAAACATGGCCCGTATGGCTTTTCTATCCTCAGCAGTGACCCCAATAGTTTCAGCAATCTGTTCAATCATCTCCAGTTCTTTGGGATTCCATTCATTATCAGCTCCGGAAAGACCATAGAGCAGATGCAACAACTGCAGACGGCTGGCATAATCCAGATATTGACGTATCTGCAAGCTCACATCCCTCACGGGGATATCCTGTTTCAGTATATTCCGTAACATGATCACTGCTTCCTGAGCTCTTTCCGGTCCCATTGTCTGTATCAGGTAATGTTTCACATAATCAAGTTCGGATCTCACCACTTTGCCATCCGCTTTCATCACGGCCGCCAGCAATACGAGCAAGCTGACAGAGAAATCTCCCTGCGTAGTATGGGAAGCCCCCGGAAGTTTCCTTATCTGTGCATTGTCATAGAGGGAGCCGATCACAAATCCGAGTATTGCTCCCAACGGGCCCAAAAAAGCCCATCCCAGACCACCTCCAATCCATTTTCCAAATTTTGCCATATTTTTAATCTTTATCGTGTCTTATTTTCAACTTTTGTCTTTTTTCTACCGGTTTATCCGGGGCAGGTTACTTCAATAATTCATTATGTATCCTGACCACCTGTGGAAGGATCATTCTTTCCCCGTCATTAATAATCGTAAAACCGGCTCTGCGGCGGCGATTTTTCTCAGTCATCTGGACATGCATCCGGCGCCTGATTTCTTCCGTTGAACTGCTATCCCGCGCCAACAGACGGGCTATCCGCATCTTTACCGGAGCATATACATTAATGACATCATCAAGGAACCTGTACGCTCCGCTTTCAAAGATAATAGCCGCTTCCTGTATAACATAAGGTTTCTCCTTATATCTTTCCGACCATTTTAAAAAGTCCTTAAAAACAACAGGATGAACCACCTGATTAATCTGTTCCCTCATTCCGGCATCAGAAAACAACACCCGGGCAAGGAATGTCTTATTCAGTTTTCCCTTGCGGTAAACTTTTTCCCCAAGGAGGCCGGTCAGAGCCCTGTGGATATCGGAAGAATGCTGTATCAGTTCATTGGCCCGGGTATCAGCCTCATACACAGGAACTCCCAGGTGTTCGAACAGAGAACAAACCAGCGACTTACCACTCCCAATTCCTCCGGTAACCCCAACCCGCTTCACTGTTTTTTCTCTATTATATATTCCACTTTCCCCGGATCAATATGGATAGCATCGATATAATCCGGTTTTTTAGCCAGGCGCACAGAGACCTTCCCTGTTCTGTCATTTTTTATATCCTGATAATCTACCTGAGCTGTAAACAATTCAGGCAACACATTTTTATATCTGCTCAGACCCACATGGCAGGTAATTTTAACGGTTGGCGGGAAAAGATGTAATATAAGTGAGTCCGGGACATGAAGGGGTTTCAGGGGAATATCAAAAACAGCTTCTGTAAATTGTTCCACTCCCACGCGGATTTTAACTTTTTTTACCGGTATCGAGATCTTCTCAATTTTCCTCAGCAACAATATTTTTGTAAATGACGCCCTAACATCTTTAAATGCCACATATTCAGTAGGAATATTTTGAAGAGTATCTATAATACCTGAGGGACCGGAAACCTTCACCGTATCAGGGAATACCTTCAAAGGTTCGCGATAGATATATTGTCTGGCCAACGTTATCTTAACATCGGGGAGTACAGGGATCTTTCGTTCTATCAGGCTATCAAAAACGAAATAAAGCGTATCAGGACGTATCCCTGTTAGTTCAAGACGCCGCCCAAGCTGGTCATTGATAACGCCCCGCACATAAGAGGATAACAGGTAAAAAGCATGAATATTTCCCGTCTTCACAGGACGCAGAGGAAAAGACCTGAAATCAATTGTCAAGGGGGTAAGACGGGGTTTAAGCTTATATTTCAAAAGCGTATATCCCTGTCCCTTTACCTGTAACGATAAATGATCAGGCAAATCATTAACGATAATTCTTTTTGAGCCTCTGTCTTGAAACCTGACCGGATATAACAGTTCTGCCGAAGTATCCTTACTGAGTTGATTCAACAACCAAAAAATCGTTGACAGAACAAGAAAAAAAAGAAATATTATCGTATCCCGGCCAAATTTTACCCGTTTTATTTGGCTAAGTATCCAGAAATATATATGCTTTAGCCAATCCAAGGCTATCATTTTTTAACCTGTTCAGGCGACATCACTTTTTCTGCTGGCCTGCCAGATCGGACGCATCTTTAACGATCGCACTCTTATCTACTTTTATCCGTATATTATCAGCAATCTCAATGATTACCGCATTTTCTTTCACGTCATTGATTTTTCCATAGATACCGCCGGTAGTAATTACCCGGTCTCCTTTTTTCAGGCTTGAACGATAATTCTTCAGTTCTTTTTGTCTTTTCACCTGAGGTTTGATCATAAACCAATAAAAGATCACAATAATCAAAACCAGAAAAAGAAGGGACATCATCGGGTTCTGTTGTTGATTACCTCCCTGGGCTGTTGCAATAATCATACTTAATTCATTCATTCTTAATAATTTTTAAAATGTTACAAAATAGTGTTTCTTATTTAATTATTTTCCGGAGTCACTTCTGCCGTGATGGTAAGCAAGGTAACAGGAGGTTTGGTATTGGCACGAACAGCAATGGTTTTATGCTGCACACCGGTTTTACCGAGGCTGTTAAAAACCACCTCCATATCCCCACCATCTCCGGGTTTCACCGGTTTCTTCGAATACTTAGGTATCGTACATCCACAGGATGCTGAAGCCGAATTGATAAGCAGGTTTCCTGTGCCTGCATTGGTAAAATGAAAAGTGCAAGATACCTCATCCCCCTCAATCATTTTTCCGAAATCATGCTGGTAAACATCAAAATGGATAACAGCATGTCCTGTATCTGCTTTTGTAATGTGTCCGGCCACCGGCAATTCTTTTTTACCGGAAGCTCCCGGACGTCTCTGTGCACAGGCTGATAACAGCAAAAAATCAAGCATTAAAACAATCAAAAAAACATTTGTATTTTTCCGCATCTTCCTTTCATTTTTTATACTGCAAAGTAACAAGAATTTTAGCACATCACCAACAAAAGGCATAAACTACATCCGGGATATCCGGTTGTAATCAGTTATATCTCCCCGATAAGCCCGCGACCTTCTTTATGTATTTTATCCGCTGTCCGCAAATTTGATACGATCTTGTCAAGCAACCCGTTAATAAAAATTGAACTCTTGGGAGTACTATAATATCTGGAGATCTCGATATATTCATTGATACTTACACGAACCGGTATCTCAGAAAAGTGAAGGATTTCAGTAAGAGACTGAATCAGGATAAGAATATCCATCCTGGCAATTCTGTCAACATCCCAGTTATTTGTATATACTTTAATTAATGAGGTATATTCATCAGTATGCAGGATGCTCTTATTCAAAAGATTATAAGCATATTGTTCATCCTCTTTATTCTTAAAAAGGGGCGGCACCGTTACTTCCCTGAACATTTCTTCGTGAAAATGATCTATAAAACGTATCAGCACTGAAATCACGAATTCAAGTTCATCATTCCAGTATATGCTTTGTTCTTCCAGACTAGCCTGAAGATCATCTGATCCGGGTAGGATTTCACTCAGGATATATTTAATGATCCCGGCATCTTCTCCGTACGTACTTTCCCCGGATTTCATATATCCCTCATAAGCTTTAGACGAAACGAGCTTTTGATAGATTTTTTTAACCAACCCCCTTGATTCCTGCCACGAAAGTGCATGATCACGGACATACTTTCCAACCCCTTGATGATTAGAGAGATTTTTTATCAAACGGTTATCCACAAACCGTGTATTGGGTTGTAAGTCTTCTCTTGTCGGCATTTTCTTTTCCTTCCCCAAATGAATAAGCTCTTCGGCATAATCATTTACATCCAGCATTAACAGAATTAACATAAAAAACAAATGATAAGTACGCTCCATGGATATTTTCAACTCCTTCTCAGCCTGCTGAATAGTACTGTAAGGTTTTTTTGAATAAGCATAAAATATCTGTAAAACTTTTATTCGGATAAGTCTTCTACTCAGCATACTAATTGTCGTGAAAAATTTGAGGCTACAAATGTAAGGATTTTATTCAGTTGGCCTCCATTTTTATTCGTGAAACTCATATTTCAAAAAAGGAGTGAATTGAAACATGGGGACTTCTAATAATTCCTTAAGGGATGCTACGTTTACCAACACTGACACACATTTAGGCTTTTCACGATGAAGTAGTTTGTGAAATTAAGGATATTTTTAAAAATATTTTTTACATTTGACCATCATTTTTAAATTAACCAAACCCTTGAAACCTAAAACTAAAGAATGATGGAAGAAGGAATTGAAAAAAATGACAATCAGGAAAAAACTCCCAGAGAAGATATCTTCTCTAAAGCTGTCCGTGCCGGAAAAAGAACGTATTTTTTTGATGTAAAGGCAACCCGGAAGAACGAGTTATATCTTACCATCACTGAGAGTAAGAAACGTTTCGGCAAAGAAGGAAAACCTTTTTTCGAAAAACACAAAGTTTTTCTATACCGGGAAGACTTTGACAAGTTCATTGAAGGTTTAAATGAAGTTGTGGACTTTATCCAAAATGAACAACCGGAGGTTCAGGAAGAAAAACCGGAAACCACAGCCAAAACAGAAGATTCTGTACCTGAAGACTTCACCAATGTTGAGTTTGAAGATCTGGGAGAAAAAACTAAGTAGTGTTTGTCCATAAT
>CAYLJE010000111.1:0-7664 GCA_964383915.1 uncultured Rikenellaceae bacterium | reverse complement strand
GAACGATCTTCCCGCACTTGTGCCTGTGCCAGTCCGTTCCAGGTACCTACCCAAAGACGTCCCTGTCGATCGTAATAAACATCGCGGACAAAATTATCCGGCAGGCACAATTTCTCAGTGGCATGTTGCCGAAAACAAGTAAATTTCCCTGTTTTCGGATTATACTTATTCAATCCTCCTCCCCATGTTCCGACCCACAGGTTTCCATCTTTATCCTGGCAAACAGAGGTAGGTCTGCTTCCTTTTATACTGTAAGGATTGGCTGTATCGGGCAGAAAACGGGAAAAACGTTTTGTCCGTGGATTATATTTTGTCAACCCTCTCCAGGTGGCAAACCAGATGTTCCGGTCGTTATCTTCAAATATATCCCATATCCAGTTATGAGAGATGGAATTGGTATCATCAGGATTAGCTCTGTAAACCTTAAAATGATACCCGTCATACCGGTTCAGTCCGTCCTGTGTTCCAAACCACATGAATCCTTTGCTATCCTGCATCATACAAAGAACAGAACTTTGAGATAAACCATCTTCAATATTCAAATGGCGGAACTGAAAAGACTGGGTAAAAGATATCCCGGAAAAAGTCGTAAACAACGGTATCAAACAAGCCAATATTCTTATATATCTCATCAGAAACAGGGTTGGCAGAGAATTGTCTGGCATTTACCAAGATACATATTATCGACCAGTATTCCAATATTTTTCCACCAACCTGCTTTCCCGGATTATGAACCACTATTTTTCAACTGATAATTTTTTTTCTACATTTACTTTTTCGTTTCAAAAAAATTAATTTGATTTAAAATAATGACAAAAAATATTAAACAACCCTATGTCCCCGAAGGTCGTTTGCTGTCCCTTGATTTCTTTCGGGGAGCCACCATGTTTTTACTTATAGGCGGGTTCACCGGGCTTTTCGGTTTTCTGCATGACCCTTCGCTCAAAGGTTCCGCCATTTATTTTATAGGAAATCAGTTACATCACTATCCCTGGCATGGTTTACATTTCTGGGACCTTGTACAGCCGTTTTTTATGTTTATTGTGGGGGTAGCGATGCCATTTTCCTTACACAAACGGATGAAGATGGGACTGTCGCACCGGCAGATCTTACAACATGCCATCCAACGCTCTGTTTTACTGTTAATTTTGGGATGGGCACTGTATTGCATTGGCCCTGGGAAGATCACTTTCCGGTTCCAGAACGTACTGGCTCAGCTTGCCTTCACTTATCTGATCGCTTTCCTGATCATGCGAAAATCTTTTCCCTTTCAGCTTATTTTTTCTTTTGCGATGATTGCTGTTGCCGAGGTTGTTTACCGCACTTTCCCAGTGCAAGGGTTTAATCATCCTTTTATCGCCAACCAGAATTTCGGTACCTGGCTCGACCTGCAATATGGGGGTGCTGACCTGAACGGTCACTGGGTGTCTTTCAATGCTATTCCGACAACTGCACATACCATCTGGGGAGTTCTGGCAGGCCAGCTTCTACTTAGTGACAAATCCCCAATGAAAAAGGTCAGGGTACTGGCTATTGCCGGGATCCTTGGCATTTTAGCCGGTTATGCTTTGAATCCTGTTACCCCTATCATCAAACGGATAGCTACCAGTTCATTCGTAATTGTCAGCGGCGGATATGCATTATTGGTTCTGGCCCTGTCTTACTGGCTCATAGACATTAAAAAGTCAAGAAACTGGGTAATCTTTTTTGCAGTGGTGGGTATGAATCCCTTGTTTATTTATCTCTTTGCCCATGTGGGCGGGGCAGATTTTATGCAGCATATCTTTATCCCTTTTACCCAGGCCCTGTTTGGCCGGATGGGGACACTAACTGCCAATATCTTCACCAGCATTATTGTGTGGGCTTCCCTTTGGTATATAACATGGTGGATGTATAAACGGAGGATCTTTATTAAAATCTGATTCGACTTTGTATGTTTTCTGTTGCGTCTGATCCCCTATGATCCCCTATGATAGATATTTCGGTTTAATACAAAAGATTTTATGCGTATTTTTTTGTTTATCATATCTTTAACCTCACCACAAACTGGTTCGCCACTTCTTATCTGGCCATTGACGAAGGCCCCATTGTTATTATGATCGGGAATTACCGGACCGGGTTGCTGTGGAATTTGTTTATGTCAGCCCCGGAAGTAAACGCCGGACTCAAAAAATTAGGATTTTCCTTTTAACCCGGAAAATAATCTTAAAAAATAATTACTTTAGTATGTTTAAAAATTATAAGATGATGAAAAACACATTCTTTTTTCTTTTCCTGATTTTTTTCTTTTCCTCCGCATGCCAGCGGGAAAATACAGTCACGGACCAAAGAGAGGATCATTTTATTGATTCTCTTCTGGCCCGGATGACGCTGGAAGAGAAAGTAGGTCAGATGACCCAATACACCAGCCATTGGGCGGTCACAGGTCCTTCTTTTTCCACAGACGTGGAAAAGGAATTGCTGGCAGGACGGGTAGGTAGTATTTTCAATGCCCTGACAGTAGATTATATACGGAAACTTCAAAAAATAGCCATCGAACAGACACGGATGCATATCCCTCTGATTTTCGGATACGACGTTATTCACGGCTATAAAACAATTTTTCCACTTCCCCTGGCAGAGGCCTGTTCCTGGGACCTTGATCTTATTGAGAAAACAGCGGCTTTATCTGCCAAGGAGGCTGCTTCTGCCGGATTAAACTGGACTTTTAACCCGATGGTGGATATAGCCCGTGATCCGCGCTGGGGAAGAGTCGCTGAAGGGGCCGGAGAAGACCCCTATTACGGAAGTCTTGTAGCGGCTGCCAAAGTCAGGGGATACCAGGGAAATGATCTGGGTAGTCCGGAAACCCTTCTGGCCTGTGTGAAACATTTTGCCGCTTACGGTGCCCCCGAAGCCGGCAGAGAATATAATTCGGTGGATATGTCAGAACGTAAACTTCGAAATGTGTATTTGAAACCTTATCAGGCTGCGGTAGATGCCGGCGTAGGATCGGTGATGACATCCTTCAATGATCTGAACGGGATCCCTTCCACAGCCAACCGCTGGCTCCTGACCGATATCCTGAGAAAAGAATGGGGCTTTAAAGGATTTGTGGTCACCGACTATACCGCGATGAATGAACTGGTCAACCATGGCATTGCAGCCAATGAAAAAGAGGCCGCTCTGCTGGCAATAAATGCCGGCGTGGATATGGATATGCAGGGTGGTGACTATATAAAAAACCTTCCTGTACTCGTAAAAGAGGGTAAGGTAAAAAAAGAGCAAATTAACCGGGCTGTTTACCGGATCCTGAAAGAAAAATATGAACTGGGATTGTTTGACGATCCTTACCGTTATCTGGATAATGCCCGGGAAAAGGCAACGGTTCTTTCAAAAGAGATGCTATACCACGCCCTTCAATCGGCACATGAATCCATTGTCCTGTTAAAAAACGATACCGTTGGCAAAGAACCGCTCCTGCCTCTGTCAAAAAATATACGGTCCATTGCCGTGATCGGACCTCTCGGAGATGATCAGGCTGATATGCTGGGATCATGGCATGGATCAGGTGAAGCAAAGAATGTCATTACCCTCTTGCAGGGCATAAAAGAAAAAATACCGCAAGCCCGCGTGCGATATGCCAAAGGATGTTCCATCGTTGGAAATGACCGGTCGGGTTTTACAGAGGCCGTCACATTGGCCAAAACCTCTGATATCGTGATCCTGGCATTGGGAGAAGGGGATTGGCAAAACGGAGAAGCTGCCAGCCGCTCGGATATCGGCTTGCCTGGTGTACAACAGCAATTGGCAGAAGCAATCCTGGCTACAGGGAAACCCGCGATAACAGTGATCATGGCAGGAAGACCCCTGACCATATCATGGCTGGCAACTCATGCCCCTGCCCTTGTCAATGCATGGCAACTGGGAACCATGGCAGGACCCGCCATAACAGATGTCTTGTTCGGGGATTACAACCCTTCCGGTAAACTGGTCATGTCCTTTCCAAGGAATACCGGCCAGATACCTGTTTATTACAGCATGAAAAATACAGGGCGTCCTGCTACCAATAAGAGATTCACCAGTAAGTACCTCGATATACCGAATAGCCCGTTGTATCCCTTTGGGTATGGACTGAGTTATACTTCCTTTAAGTATTCGGGATTAACCCTGGATAAAGAAAAAATAGGATTTAATGAACCTTTAACCGCAACGGTAAACGTAAAAAATACCGGCCAGAGGGAAGGAACAGAAGTAGTGCAGTTTTATATTCGGGATGTCGTCGGGAGTGTCACACGCCCGGTGAAAGAGTTGAAAGGATTCAGTCGTATTACCCTGAAACCCGGAGAAGACAAAAAAGTAAAGTTTACCATTACCTCCGATGATTTGCGGTTTTATAATATAGATATGAAATACGTTGCCGAACCGGGGGCATTTAAAATCTTCGTAGGAGGGGATTCTCAAAATGTGATGAAATCAGACTTCATACTGGAATAATTTCCGGGGTGTTTGATAATCATTGTGAGAATGCCTGTGATTTACTATTTATTAGCTTCTTATCAACAATATATCAGATACTCTCATGCTCCGTCCGCCGGATAATTTCATTCTGCAATTCCACGTCCAGGTCATTAAAGTAATCACTGTATCCGGCCATCAGGCATCGCTCCAACGACCGAACCAAAATAAATATGACTGGTCGTCGGTAACAGGTTGATCCGGAAAGTACCCCCGCGACTTGTTGGCCGTCCGTCCACCGCTTCGAAAAACATCTCAAAAATCTCCTGTGCATGGATGTCTGCATAATCATCGTCATTTCCAAATTTAGGCGTCATATATAACAGATTATGTCGTATAGCCTCGTAATCGCCAAAGTTTTTCTCCAAAGCTTCCAGCATGCGGGACATGGAAATATCCTTTTTATCAAAAATATGATATTTCAGAGCAGTAAGGTTATCAGTGATGCTTCCCAGTCCCACCCCTTGGATATAACTGGTATTATACCGGGCACCCCCGGCGTTATAATCTTTCCCGTTTTTGATACAATCGTCAATAAAAAAAGAAAGAAAAGGTGCCGGAAGATATTTGGCATTGATTCGTTCGATAATATTGTTCCCTTTTATTTTGATGTCGATAAAATAATTCAATTGCTTCTTATAAGCTTGCATTAGCTCACCAAAAGAGTTAAACCGTCCCGGATTGCCGGTATTCAGTTTTTTTTCTAAAATCCAGCTGTTTATGCCTGAATAACTCTTTTATGTAAAAGAGAAAAACATTCAAAAAAAGCTTAAATTTGAATGGGAATTTCTTAAAATGGAGATTACTTTATAATAATCTACAAACAGGATGTTTAAAAAACAATTTGAGCTTAGGTATTTTGAAATGAATAAATTCGGGGAAGCTTCCCCAATAACAATTTTAATATTATTGGAGGAAACTGCTGCAGACCATTGTTTATCGATAAACCATAGTCTATACGATTTAATTAAACAAGACATTGGTTGGGTTTTACTCACAGGATACATGCAAATAGACCGTTATCCTTGCTATAAAGAAAAAATCACTATAAAAACATGGTTATCTAGATATAAGACAATTAGAGGTATCAGGGAAAATATTATTTATGACGAAAAGGGAAAAATGATAGGTAAAGCAAAAGGCCAGTGGTTGTTTTATGATATAAAAAGAAAAAGACCCGTTAAAATATTTGACGATATCCAAAGAAAATGGTCAAGTTCTCCTGAAGAGTCTGTTAAACATGATATTTATAAAAAAATCGAAGCTATTGATACTGCAAAATACACCAGTAAATTTAACATAAATAAGTATGACCTGGATACAAATGGACATGTTAACAATATCAGGTATCTGCAATGGCTTTTGGAAACTATTCCTGAAGAAACTATCGATAATTATTATTTATATTCAATAGATGGACGTTTTATGAGTGAAGCTCATTATGGACATAATATAATATCATTGACAAATCCTGATGATAAACCGAACTCTTTTGTCCATACAATAATGGATAATAAGAAAAAAAATATTTATGCAACAGCTACAACAAAATGGAACAAAAGGATTTAATAAGAACTTACTTTTCCGGAATATTTTTCAACGTTTCCACAAGAAAATCCCAGAATTTCTGTACGGTGGCGATATTTACTTTTTCATCCGGGGAATGTGGATAACGGATTGTCGGGCCAAAGGAAATCATGTCCAGTCCAGGGTTCACTCCTCCCAGCAAGCCACACTCAAGACCTGCATGAATGGCTTTGATCTCCGGTATATTACCAAATTTCCTATTATATATTTCTTTCATTTCATGCAGGATTGGTGATTTCAGATTGGGTTTCCATCCGGGATATTCACCGTCGAATGTAAGGTCGCCCCCGGCCAGTTCCACAATACTCCGAAAAACATTCTTCAGGTCATCTTTGGCCGTATCCACAGAACTACGGATCAGACAAAGCTCCTCGAATAGTCCACCACCCATTTTAATCACAGCCACATTGTTGGATGTTTCTACCAGGCCCTTCATCTCTGTGCTCATTCGGACAACGCCGTGTGGACTGGCATAGACAGCATCCAGAATCCTCTCCTGAGATGATACATCCATAAGCATAGCCGGTTTTTCCGTACGTTCCGTTTCTAATTTCAGGGTAGGCTCGACGGTACCCAGTTCATGTGCCAGGACTCTCTCCATATCCTTAATAAACCTCACAAAGTCTTCTTCTTTTTCTTCAGGCACAGTAACCACTGCAAAAGCTTCGCGCGGAATAGCATTACGCAAATCTCCCCCTTTCATATCCGCCATACGCAGCCCATACTCACTGGCAGCCATCCACAAAACCCTGCTTATCAACTTGTTGGCATTTCCACGTTCCAGCGGAATATCCACGCCTGAGTGTCCTCCTTTTAATCCGGTTAATGAAATCTTATAAGCAATCGTTCCTGCCGGCACTTTCTCTTCCTGATAAGAAAATCTCAGGTTGGCGTTCGTTCCTCCTGCACATCCAACATACAACTCACCCTCGTCTTCCGAATCCAGATTTATTAATATCTCTCCTTTCAGGATCCCTGGTTTTAAGCCGAAAGCGCCTGTCATCCCAGTCTCTTCATCAATGGTAAAAAGTGCCTCAACCGGACCATGCTGGAGGTCTTTTGACTCAAGCACAGTCATGGTTGCCGCCACACCGATCCCATTATCAGCGCCCAGCGTTGTTCCACGAGCTGTCACCCATTCTCCGTCAATATAGGCATCAATGGGATCTTTTTCAAAATCATGATGAACATCACTATTCTTCTGAGGCACCATATCCAGATGTCCCTGAAGAATAACCCCTTTTCTGTTCTCCATACCGGGAGTAGCCGGTTTGCGAATAATCACATTGCCCACCTCATCCACGATGGTCTCCAACCCCAGATCTTCCCCGAATTTTCTCATAAACTCAATTACCTTCCCTTCTTTCTTTGAGGGTCTTGGTATTTGGGTTAATTCATAAAAATGCTTCCAGACATCTTTAGGCTCAAGTTTTAAAATTTCTTTACTCATGATGTATCTCTCCTATATTTATTTTAAGTAAAACGAAAATATTTTCTTCTTCTCTCCTATGAGAAAACGTAAAAGTATAAAATTTTTCAGGCTTTAAAAGGATATTTATCATTGTCTCACAACATATCCC
>CAYLJE010000110.1:0-7686 GCA_964383915.1 uncultured Rikenellaceae bacterium | reverse complement strand
CGTTTTTACCGGAATTTTTTCTGGATATGGCTTTTTCTGGTTTTGTTTGTCTCATCCATTCCTTCTTTAAAAGAACCGGACCTTATCATTCAGGGAAATAAAATACGTCTGGATCATATCTTTCATTGGTTTCAGTATATGAACCTGATTTTCCTGCTGGTTTCCTGGCAGATTAAGAAACAACCTTCCCATTACAGAAAGATATTATTCATCATCCTTTTCCTTGGTATAGTAATTGGGGTTGGAGATGAGTATCACCAGTTGCTGATCCCGGGCCGGTCATTTACATACCCGGATATGCTCTCTAATATAGTGGGTGTTCTGACAGGCATCGTGCTTTCTGCATGGATGTGGCGATCCTATAAAAATACCATATTATCCCCTCCGGAGAAATAAGTCCGCAACCCTTTGTCCTTTATCAAGGGACATTCCCCGATTTCCAAATACTAAATAATTTTAATATCTACCTATTTAAATAGGTTTTTAAATAGGTAGATATTAAGTCAACATCCACTCCTGTATAATTTTTAATTCAATATCCTTAAACGCAATGAAAATGATCAATCCTTATCTCTCTAGAAATGAACGGTCATAGCAATCAGCCCTTAGGCTGAGAAGCAATTTTTTCAGATTCTCCGGTTGATGCAGGAAAATAGAATGGTTGCATTTTCCCACGCTCCCTGCCTGCTTGTTCACTCCTCTTTAGAAATAAGAATAGAGATCATATTCCTGACGGGTATTAATTTCATAAGGACAGCAAGAAACAATGAGACCGTTATCAACATAAGATAACCGACTATCGGTTTCAGTCCGGAAGTAACCAAGATTAATCCGGATAAAATAACAATAAAAATAAAGAGATAAATACGTGCCGGAATTATCCTGCGGACAGGGAGCTTGAAATTATGATGTACAATAATTATTTGTCCGATACCGATACCTGCCTGGGTTACAAGGCTGGCCCATGCCGATCCAATGGCCTGATAACGGGGGATCAGTATGGCATTCAACACAATATTTAATATAAAACCGGTGGCAGCCAGGCGGCCTAATATTTTAATATCCCCTCCGGCCGTCAGTAAGGTACCGAAAAGATATCCTGAAGAGACAAATAGCAGTGCCCCCATTAATAAGCCGAGTACATTGGATGAAATATCTGTATGTTTTAAATACAACAAATCCATAACGGGATAGCGGTAAATAATGGTTGCCAGGCCGATGATCAGGACCGGCACCATCATCAGTAAAAAAGCAAATCTCAGTAAGTCAATGACCGGTTCGTTTTTCTTGATCATTCTGGAAAATAAGGGAAGGAGGATAACAGAAAAAAGATAAGCATACATGGTAAAAGCATCCAGTATCCTGAATGCCTGAGCATATATCCCTGCCTGCTCAGCCCCGTCAGGGAGCATCCGCTCCAGCATCACTGAGTCCACCCTGTAATTTAAAGCCATCAGCAATGTCAGGATAGCAAAGGGCAAACTCTCACGTACAATTTTTATAAAAAATATTTTTTCAAAGTGAGGCCGAAAGAATATAGTTTTTGACCATACCAGCAAGAAAGCGACTACCGCCACTATAACATAAGCTACCGTCTGCAGATAGACATACCATTCAATTTGAAATGGTTTTTGAACAATATGGCCCCATAAGGCCAGGCCCACCAGAATGATCATCAATATACGATCAGCTACGGACAGGACACTGTCTGTTTTAAAAAGATGTAATCCGGTAATATTCGACCGGAAATAAAGAATCATAGAAGCCAGAAACTGATTAATTACCAGGAAAATAAGCAGGTGAAGCTGTTTCCCGGAATATCCCAGTAAAAAGGCAATTCCAAAAGTAACGACAGCATAAACAACGGCCAGCACGAGCCTGATCAAAAAAAGATGGGAAAAATAAGCCGACAATTTCCCCGGATCCCGGGAAATGGTCCGGTTATTATAATTGGTAGTACCGGCATCCAGCAAAATATTCAGTAACAGGGAAAAGCTAAAAAGCGAAAAATAAAATCCATAGGCATCTGCTCCCACTACATTCTGCACGGTACGGTCGATCCCAAATACCCAGAAAGGCTTAACCAACAGGTTCAGGGAAACCAGTAAAATAAGATTCGAAAAAAACTTTTTTTTCAATCCTGATATTTTGGTTTATTTTACATGCAAAAGTAATAAAGCCTGTTAAACAGAAAAGCCCCTTTCATGAAGATTGCTATAAACACCCGCTTTTTAATTCCTGGCAAACTGGATGGCATCGGTTGGTTTACCCATGAGGTTGTCAGTCGTATGACCCGTGATCACCCTGAAGACACTTTTTATTTTTTCTTTGACCGGCCCTGGTCTTCCGAATTTATATATTCCTCAAATGTCAGACCTGTGATACTGAGACCTCCTGCCAGACACCCTGTTTTATGGCATATTTGGTTTCAATACAGTCTTAAAAAATACCTGAAAGCTCATCCTGTAGATTTGTTTTTTTCACCTGACGGTTTTCTTCCCCTTACTATGAAACTACCTTGTATTCCGGTTATTCATGATCTGAATTTTATGCATTATCCTAAAGAATTACCCCGATGTGTGAGTGCTTATTACCGGCATTATTTTCCTCTTTTTACCAGAGAATCTGCTCATATCATAACGGTTTCCAGGTTTTCCAAAAAAGATATTGTATCTGAGTTTGCTGTTAAACCGGAGCATGTAAGTGTTGTCTATAACGGCGTAGATAGAATATTCCGACCGTTACCGGATACGGAGAAAAGAAAAACACGGGACCGGTTAACAAGAGGGATTCCTTATTTTGTCCAAGTCGGCTCTTTACTCCCCCGGAAAAATATTCCCCGTTTGTTACGGGCTTTTGACCGGTTCCGTGTTGCCTCGGCTGAAACCTATAAGCTGGTGATTGCCGGCCGGAGCATGTTTGGAACCCGCGAAATCAATAAGACTTTACGTACTATGCAATATGCTTCCGATGTGGTATTTCCGGGGGGACTTTCCCGGGAAGAAATACATAGGATATTGGCATCGGCTGAGGCATTGGTTTTGGTGTCTTACTTCGAAGGGTTTGGCATGCCTCTGATCGAAGCCATGGCCTGCCAGGTGCCTGTCATTGCTGCCAGGGCAACCGCTATTCCAGAGGTCTGTGGGGATGCGGCCCTGTATGTAGATCCTTTCTCCGAGGCCAGTATCTCCCGGGCCATGATCAGGATCACTTCGGATAGGGTTCTACGGGATGAACTGATCAAAAAAGGCAATGAAAGAGTGCTCCTTTTTAACTGGGAAAACACTGCTGAAAAAGTATGGGAAACGATGAAAGAAGTTATAGACAACAATTCAGCATTATCATAAATGTTAATACCCTATTACCACAGGCCCGAAGAAGAAGCAGGGGTAGATGAAGCCGGCCGGGGCTGTCTGGCGGGACCTGTCGCTGCTGCTGCCGTCATCCTGCCACATGACTTTGATCTGCCGGGGCTGAATGACTCAAAAAAACTTTCAGCCAAAAAGCGGGAGAAACTTCGTATAGAAATTAAAGAACAAGCCCTGGCATGGGAAGTCGCTATGATAGACAATACCATCATAGATCAGGTGAACATCTTAAGGGCCACCTATATGGCCATGCATGAAGCCATCAAAAAATTAGTCTTATCCCCTGGTTTTTTACTTATTGACGGGAAGTATTTCCTGGCTTATGCGGGCATCCCTCACCAATGTATTATTAAAGGTGACGGGAAATATGCCTCCATTGCAGCAGCATCTATTCTTGCCAAGACTTCCCGCGACCGTTATATGATTCAACTACATCAGGAATTTCCTGTTTACCAATGGGACAAAAACAAAGGATATCCAACGGCAAAACACAGGGAGGCAATCCGGAGATATGGCATTTCACCCTATCACCGCAGGTCTTTTCATCTGTTAAATGATCAAAAAGTAATTCCTTTCTCCTAAATATCCGCCTCAAAACATATATATGTGTAAAATTAAAAATTATCTTTGCCACAAATTACGAATACCAAAACCATCAGATATGAAACGAATTGTTATATTCTTTATAGGGCTGTTATTACTTATCAGCCCGGCACTGAGAGCCGACGAAGGGATGTGGCTGCTGCCACTGCTTGAAAAACTGAACATCGGGACCATGACCCGTATGGGACTAAAACTCACTGCCGATGATATTTATAGTATCAATCATTCAAGTCTGAAAGACGCCGTGGTTATTTTTGGCGGAGGATGTACAGGAGAAATAGTCTCTGATCAGGGGTTATTACTTACCAATCACCACTGTGGTTACGGAGCCATTCAGGAACACAGCTCTACTGAGCACAACTACCTGGAGGATGGTTACTGGGCCAAAAATAAGGATGAAGAACTCCCCAACCCGGGACTTTCGGTAACCTTTCTGGTAAGGATAGAGGATGTCTCGGACCAGATTCTGCCTGCCCTGAGTGATACGATGTCGGAAATGAACCGTCAACAAAAAATTGAAGAGGTCAGTAAAAAAATTGTAAAGAAAGTTACCGACAGTACTGATTATAAGGCTGCATTACGGTCATTCTTTTCAGGGAATGCCTATTATCTGCTCGTTTACGAAATATACAGGGATGTACGCTTTGTTGGAACTCCTCCCTCCTCCATCGGTAAATTCGGAGGAGATACTGATAACTGGATGTGGCCCAGACACACCGGAGACTTCAGCGTTTTCAGGGTATATATGTCCCCCAATGGAAAACCCGCAGATTATTCTCCGGATAATGTACCCCTGAAACCCAAACACTTCCTGCCTGTTTCATTGAAAGGAGTCCATCCCGGTGATTTTTCTATGATATTAGGCTACCCGGGGGGGACGACCCGGTATATGACTTCTTATGAAATTAACGAGGTTATGAATATCACCAACCCCAATCGTGTAAAAATTCGGGGAACCCGTCAAAAGATCCTTTGGAAAGATATGATGGCCAATGAAAAAGTTCGCATACAGTATGCTGATAAATACTCCATGTCCAGTAATTACTGGAAATTCTCTATCGGACAGAACCAGGATCTTAAGAAATTGAACGTTAAAGCACAGAAAACCGAACTCGAGAAAAAATTCAGACAATGGGTAGCCCAGGAGCCCGTAAGACAAAAAAAATACGGACAGGCACTTGATCTGATCAAAGATGCCATCGGGAAAAGGGCCGATTCACGTTTTGCCACACAATATATCAGCGAAGCTTTGATCCGGGGTAGTGAAGTCATTTTATTTGCATACCGTTCCCGTCGTCTGGAGATTGCCTTGCAAAGTAAGGATCAGAAACAAATCGATAAAGCGATACAGTCTGCCAAAAAAACAGCAGCGGGATTTTATAAAAACTACAATCCTCCCACCGACAGAAAAGCATCCATGGCCATGTTCAGTTTATTTGCCCAAAATGTTAAACCTGCCCTGCAGCCGGATATATTCCCCGGGATACGGAAAAAATACAAAAATAATTTTAACAAATACATAGATCACCTGTTCGACAAATCAATTTTTGCCAATGAAGTCCGTTTCAATGCATTTCTGGAAAAACCAAGCCTCAAAAAATTAAAAAAAGACCCGGCTTACGATGCATCCCAGTCCATCATCAATAAGTATCTTCAATTAATGAATAAGGAATCCGCCTATGATGCTGAATTAAGCAAAGGACACCGCTTATACATGGCCGGTTTAATGGAAATGTTCCCAAACAAAATCTTCTATCCGGATGCCAATTTTACCATGCGACTGACTTATGGCACCGTTGAAGGATATGATCCCCGTGATGCCGTACATTATAAATATACTACGACGCTGAAAGGCGTGATGGAAAAAGAAAATCCGGACAATTATGAGTTCATCGTGCCTGACAAACTAAAAGAATTATATAAAGCAAAAGATTTTGGACGCTATGGTGAAAACGGAATCATGCCTGTGTGTTTCATCACCAATAATGACATCACCGGAGGAAATTCCGGAAGCCCTGTCATGAACGGTAACGGAGAGCTGATCGGACTGGCTTTTGACGGGAACTGGGAGGCTATGAGTGGAGATATTGCTTTCGAACCCAAGCTGCAACGCTGTATTGTGGTGGATATCCGGTATGTATTATTTATTATGGACAAATTTGCCGGGTCCCGTCACCTGGTTGATGAAATGGATGTGGTTGAATAATTTATTTGTACCCGGGAGATAAGATCAGGAGGAGGCTGGTTGTTGTATAATTTATATAAATTTTGTTTTTTCAGATCAAATATGTTTAATCATGGGAATCAGTGCTAAAGAGATCCTGGCCACTTTCATGGTATTGTTTGCCGTGATTGATATCACCGGATCGATCCCTATCATTATTGATATCAAAAGCAAAACAGGAAAAATAGAGGCTGAAAAAGCCACCCTGGTCTCTTTTGTTATTATGATGGCTTTCCTTTTAATAGGAGAACCGTTACTGGCTTTCTTCGGGGTAGATATCTCTTCCTTTGCCATTGCCGGATCTTTTATCCTGCTTTTTCTTGCCCTGGAAATGGTATTGGGGATTCCTTTTTTCAAACATGACACTCCCGGCGGAGGAGGGTCTATTGTCCCTATAGCTTTCCCATTGATTGCCGGAGCCGGATCCATTACTACTTTACTCTCTCTACGTGCCAGTTACCATATGATCAATATCCTGATCGGCCTGATATTGAATATGCTTATCGTTTATCTGGTACTCAAAGCCACCCGGTGGTTTGAAAAAATCCTCGGTGTTACCGGATTATATATCCTTCAAAAATTTTTCGGTATTATCCTGTTAGCCATTGCCATCCGTCTTTTCCTTACCAACACAGGCATACATCTGAACCATGCCCCCTGATATCACCATTTATACCGACGGAGCCGCCAGGGGCAATCCGGGTCCCGGGGGTTATGGTATTGTTCTGATCGCCGGGAAACACCGGAAAGAACTATCCGGAGGTTTCCGTCTTACCACCAATAACCGGATGGAATTGCTGGCAGTCATTAAAGCCCTCGAAGCTTTAAAAATATCTGACAGCCGGGTTACCATATACACCGATTCAAGATACGTAGCTGATGCCGTCACCAAAGGATGGGTGTTCCGGTGGGAACAAAAAAATTTCAAAAAAAAGAAAAATCCGGACCTGTGGAAACAATTTTTGGAGCTGTACCGAAAACATCAGGTAAACCTGATATGGGTGAAAGGACACAGCCGGATCAAAGAAAACGAACGATGTGACCATCTCGCGGTGGAAGCTTCTTACGATAAAAACCTGAAAGACGATACGGGCTATCTCTCCTCACATCAAGACCCTACACTTTTTAGCGGGAACGAATAAAAAAACGCCGGTGATAACCAGCGTTTTTTTATTCGTATATATATCATCCCCCCTATTTCTTCCGGATCTTATACAGTTTACGTATTTTCTGATCCTTGCTGGTAACAGCGATAAGGTATATCCCCGGGGCATATTTCGTCATATCAATTTCTTTCACTTCTCCGGATTGTATCTGCTCATACTTTTTGCTGAAGACCTTTTTCCCGGTAATATCCATTATCACCATAGTAAAATCACCGGGGTTCTTAAGTGTAAACCTGACATGCAGATAATCATCAACGGGATTGGGATAGGTCTTCACCGACCAGTTGACCGGTTTATCCACCACCACATTGCTGACATCCAGTTC
>CAYLJE010000109.1:4985-7756 GCA_964383915.1 uncultured Rikenellaceae bacterium | reverse complement strand
GTCCCTGGCGGGACGTCATTAGCTCCCTGCGGTCGCGAAATTAGGTGGTCATTAGGTGGTTACAATTTAATAACGTTCTGAGCTATCCCTTCGACAGGTTCAGGGTGCAGCGAAGAACAAATGACAGTGAACCGCCGGCTGGCGGAGAGTAAATGATGTGAGTGCATAGCCTGAACGGAAAATATCAGATAAGTTTTTTCTGTCGGGCCAGGTCCAGAATGGACAGGGAGATATCTTCTTTAGAGAGGGCGCTGCAATTGTAAAGTACATCAAAAACGGTGTGGTCTGGCGACTTTTTCAGATAGTATTCTAAAAATTTTTTACGATTGTTGTCCTTTTCCTGCAACAGTTTACAGGCATTTTTATAAGGGATATTACGGATTTTTGAAACATGGACAGCGCGCCAGCGTTGGGGGGCTATCAAACGAATATGAATAGAGGCTTCTATATCTCGTGAGAGAGCCACTCCGGCACGTCCGACAATGATTACCCTGCCTTCCATGGCTATGGCCCGGATCACCTCCCCAATTGTTTTCCTGATAGTCCAGTCGGTGTGATAGTATTGTTTTTTTTCCTGAGATATTAGAAGGTCTTCAATGATATGATGTTTTTTATATTCAAATATATACTTTATTTCCCGGGGTGTCAGACCCAGTTTCCGGGCGCTTTCTTCCAGTATCTCCTTGCTGATCCAGCTCCATTTCCTTTTCCCGGCAAAAAATTCGTTGATTTTATTTGTAACTATGCTGGCGATGATCTTGGAAGGACATCCATACTCGCGGGATATGGTAATGACCGGCCCGGGATGGACAACCTGCCTTTGCCTTTCCAGTAACCGTTCAAGCGCATACTTGGAGGGATTAATTTTTGGCATGATGAAACATATTATGTTTAGCCCTATTAAAATAATAAAAATTAACATAATTTTCAAGTTTTGGCCAGAATATGTTAAAAAAAGATATTGATTTTGTCATTTTTCTTTTGGAAATGCATTCTATTCTCGTAATTTCGCCAACATTAAAAAAATATACAGGACGAACATGACTGAAAAAATCCGAAAATCTTTAAGGGAATCGACAACGGCCCGGTGGACAGCACTGATACTCGCATCCTTATCCATCTTTGGTGCCTATTATTTTAATTATGCTCTTTCTGCTATTAAACCGATGCTGGAGAGTGTCCTGGGGTGGAATAGTGGAGATTTCGGAACCTATACCTCTGCATATGCATGGTTTAATGTTTTTCTGTTTATGCTTATCATCAGTGGTTTTATCCTGGATAAAATAGGTATAAGAAAAACGGGTCTGGGAGCTACGTTGGTAATGTTTATTGGAACAGCCATTAATTACTGGGCTATATCCCATCAATTCCCGGATAATGCCATAGTGCATTTGCCATTGTTGGGGGATATGAAAACACAGGTTTTATGGTCCTCTGTTGGTTTTGCCATATTTGGAGTAGGGACCGAAGCTACGGGGATCACAATTTCCAAAGCTGTTGTACGATGGTTCAAAGGAAAAGAAATGGCTCTGGCCATGGGGATGCAAATGGCTATCGCACGTTTGGGTACTGCCCTCTCATTGGCTATATCCATACCACTGGCTGAAAAATTCACGGTAAAAGCCCCTATATTATTTGCTTTAATCCTCATGTTGATAGGGATGATCTCCTTTATTTCCTTTTCACTAATGGATATCAGGCTTGATAAATCGGAAGCAAGAGCCGGCATGGAAAAATCCGAAGAAGATAAATTCAAAATCAAAGATATTGTTTACATCATCAGCAACCGGGGATTCTGGTTCATTGCCATATTGTGTGTCTTGTTCTACTCGGCCGTGTTTCCGTTTTTGTTCTATGCCAACGACCTGATGATTAATAAATATAATGTAGATCCCAATCTGGCCGGGACAATTACTATGTTACTGCCTTTTGGAACGATTTTTCTTACGCCGGTTTTTGGGGGAATATATGATAAATATGGCAAAGGAGCAACCATTATGATTATCGGTTCGATGATTCTGGTTTTTGTGCATGGTGTGCTGGCGATTCCTTCCATAAGACTTTGGTGGGTGGCAGCAGCGATGGTGATCATCCTCGGGATTGGATTCTCACTGGTCCCTTCCGCTATGTGGCCTTCCGTGCCAAAGATCATTCCGGAGAAACAACTGGGGACAGCCTATGCCATTATTTTCTGGATACAGAATATTGGTTTATTATTTGTCCCGCTGCTGCTGGGGGTGGTCCTGAATGCTACCAACCCCGATGTCTCTCCCAATAAAAAAGCGGTGAAAGGAGCCATCGGAAAAGCATTTACGGAAACTTTGTCAACAGCCTCTTTTACGCCAAAGGAAATAAATATGGCTATAGAAAAGTCCACCGGATTGACAGTGGATTCAGTCGTTCAGTATTCACATTATGAGGTGGTTCCTTCTGAAAAGGCAGATACAAGGCAGGTGGAAAATGAGATCTATGCCGGCCTGACTCAACGTCTTGAAAACGTAGATCTTTCCGGTAATAAGGAAGTCGTTTTGAAGAAAGTGATCCGGGACGGAGCGGGAAGCGCTTATCAAACCATTAACAAGAAAAAACTGAATCTCCGGTATAATTATTTTTACGATAACCTCATTTTGCTGGGGCTGGCTGTCTTGTCTGTGTTATTTGCCTTCCTGGTGAAGATGGAGGACCGCCGGAAAGGATACGGTTTGGAAATGCCGAATATTCAGAAGAAGGAATAAGGACGTTACAAAAAGAGGAGGGGCTCAAAATCTTGA
>CAYLJE010000109.1:0-4885 GCA_964383915.1 uncultured Rikenellaceae bacterium | reverse complement strand
GAGGGGCTCAAAATCTTGAGCCCCTCCTCTTAATTATTATTCATCACAGACCACTCAACATTTTACCACAGCATCCCTGTCCGGTCCGACAGAAATCATGGATATAGGTATGCCGGTTTCCGATTCGATAAATTCTTTATAGATTTTTAATTCCCGGGGAAGATCTGCATAACTCCGGATAGGGGAGATGTCTTCCTGCCAGCCTGTAAATTCTTTATAAACAGGTTTTATCTCATCATCCAGACGATAAGGAAGTTTGGTTATTTCTTTTCCATGCAGGCGATAATGTGTACAAATTTTAAATGTGTCCAGACCGGAAAGTACATCCGGCTTGGTCATAATCATTTCTGTGACGCCATTCAGCATGATAGCGTAGCGTAAGGCTGGTAAATCCAACCATCCGCATCTTCTGGGACGTCCTGTTGTGGCACCAAACTCATGACCTTTTTGTCTGATGAATTCACCTGTTTCATCGAATAATTCGGTAGGGAATGGTCCGCTGCCTACGCGTGTACAATAAGCTTTGAAAATACCCTTTACTTTTCCTACGCGGGAAGGGGCCAGTCCAAGGCCGGTAAGAGCTCCTGCTGTAATGGTGTTGGAAGATGTAACATAAGGATAGGTTCCGAAATCAATATCCAGCATCGTGCCCTGGGCCCCTTCTCCCAGCACACTTTTCCCCTGGTCAAGCAACTGATTAATCAGATATTCACTCTCTATGAGACGGAAACTCCGGATCATTTGGATACCTTCAAACCATCTCTTTTCATATTCCCCGGCTTCTTCATGATAACGATACATTTTCAGCAGTTCCCTGTGTTTATGTGTCAGGGCTTCATACTTTTTCTGAAAATCAGGACGTATTATATCTCCGACACGAAGGCCGTTACGGCCTGTCTTATCCATATAGGCCGGACCAATGCCCTTGAGTGTGGAGCCGATCTTTGTCCTGCCTTTCAAAGCCTCGGAGGCAGCATCCAGCAAACGATGGGTCGGGAGAATTAAATGTGCCTTTTGTGAAATAAGCAGATTTCCTTCAATAACAAAACCTTCCTTACGTAATAACTGAATTTCTTCAGCAAAAGTGGCGGGATCAATAACCACTCCGTTGCCTATGATATTGATCTTATCACTATGAATAATGCCGGAAGGAATGGTGTGAAGGATATACTTTTTTCCGTTAAACTGTAAGGAATGTCCGGCATTCGGCCCTCCCTGAAAACGTGCAATTACTTCGTAGTCGGGAGTAAGCACATCCACAGTTTTACCTTTGCCTTCGTCGCCCCATTGTAAACCCAATAAAATATCCGCTTTCACTGTTTTGACTTTAAAAAATTAGTATTCCGTTTTTCAAGGAAGGCTGAATCCTTATGTGACAATATTCCGTTATAAGAAACTCAGAATAAACACAACATTTCTACCTGCAAATATATGTTATTTTACCGGTTCCTGCGTTTCTTTTTGATCATCCAGTGAAACACCATAGATATACAGGGAGTGATAGAGTGGCTTGAAATTATTTAGTTCGCAGGCTGTACGGATGATCTCCTGAATCCGGGGATCACAAAATTCAATTACTTTACCTGTTTCTGTATCAATTAAATGATCATGCTGTCTGCAATGATATGATTTCTCATATTGTGCAATGTTTTTCCCAAACCGGTGTTTGATGACAAGATTACAGTTTAATAACAATTCAATGGTATTATAGAGGGTTGCCCGGCTTACATGATAATTTTTATTCTTCATGTTGATATATAACGACTCAATGTCAAAATGATCATCCGTATTATATATTTCTTTCAAAATGGCAAACCTCTCAGGGGTTTTGCGGTGTCCTTTTTTTTCCAGAAACTCTCTAAAAATCTTTTTTACCGTCTCGTGTGTTTTTTTGTTTGTCATAATTTGTCCGGTTTATTACAGGGCAGCAAATTACAAAAAAATAAACAGGGTACAAAGGCTTATTTAGATTTAATAAATCATGTATTTGTAGTTAATAATTAAATACAAGGCATGCTTTTCATTTTCATTCTCCTGTATATTCTTCCCGTTTGACCGTCTCAATGCTTTTGATCTTGGATAATTTAAGTATAAGGTTATTCAGATGAATGGTATTGTGTACATAAATATCTATGGTCGCTTCGAAAATACCGTCCAGAACATCTACATTCAGGGATCGGATATTTACATTCAGTTGTTTGGACATGACGGTAGTTATTTCATTTACGACACCCAATCTGTCAATGCCTGTAATCTTAACACGTGAAAGGAAAGACCTGACTTTGTGTGTGGTCCATCTTACCGGAATAATTCGTTCCCCGTATTTTGATGCCAATTTAATAATATTGGGGCAGTTGGATTTATGGATGACGATGGTATCCAGCTCGGGATCCAGATACCCCACAACAGCATCTCCCGGAATGGGTTTACAACAACTGGCAATGGTATAGTCCGATTCTTCTTTATCTACATTTTCATGCAAAAAGACGGTCTTTTTATTTTTGGTGACTTCATTTATTTCATGATCTTTTTTGGGGTCTGTATTTTTACTTCTAAGAAATTGAAGAGACCAGTATCTTACCAGCTTGTTTTTTGATTTTTTTTTCAGGATTTCAGGGATGTTACTCAAATCAACCAGTCCCAAGCCTATTTTTCCATATAATTCATCTTTCGTCAGCGTTTCATATGCATTCATCAGTTTTCTGAAAACATAGGCATTAGGGATGATACTTAACTCTTTCAATTTTCTTTCCAGCTTTTCTTTGCCAATCTTAACACGGGTGCGTCTTTCTGTTTTCAATGCATTTTTGATGCTTACCTTGGCTTTAGCTGTAATAACAAATTGCAGCCATTCCAATTGCGGACGTTGTTTATCGGAAGTGAGGATCTCTACCTGGTCCCCACTGGAAAGTATATAGCTGAGGGGAACCAGTTTATGATTTACTTTGGCTCCGATGGCGTGATTCCCTATTTCGGTATGTATTTCATAAGCAAAGTCAAGTGCCGATGCATTTTTAGGTAAGGATTTTATATGCCCTTTGGGAGTGAATACCAGAATCTCCGAGGTAAAAAGATTCAATTTAAAATCATCCAGAAACTCCAGCGCGTTATCATTCGGGCTTTCCAGCAATTCACGAATTCTTTTAAGCCAGATATCCAGGCCACTCTCCTGAGAGTTTATTCCTTTATATTTCCAATGGGCGGCATATCCTCTTTCGGCGATTTCATCCATCCTTCTGGATCGGATTTGAACCTCTACCCATTTGCCTTCGTGGCTCATTAGTGTGGCATGGAGCGCTTCATAACCGTTTTCTTTGGGTTTACTTACCCAATCACGCAAACGATCAGGCTTGGGTAGATAGATATCGGTAATGAGTGAATAGATGAGCCAGCACATGGCTTTTTCAGAGACCCTGGGTTTTGGATCAAAAACAATCCTTATAGCCAGCAGATCATAGACTTCTTCAAAAGATACATTCTTAGTCTGCATTTTTTCCCATATCGAGTAGATGGATTTTGGGCGGCCATTGATATCAAAACGGATGTTGTTTTCCTCAAGTTTCTGGATGATCGGCAATGAGAAACGATTGATAGCAGCAATTCTTTTTTTCGCGTTTTGTTTAATTTTACTGGTGATTTCTTCATATATTTCCGGATGCCGGTATTTCATACTGAGATCTTCCAGTTCGGTTTTTATTTTATATAGGCCCAACCGATGGGCCAGGGGAGCATAAATATAAATGGTTTCAGAGGCAATCTTCATTTTCTTATCTGCGGGCATGGCCTCCAGGGTACGCATATTGTGCAATCGGTCAGCCAGCTTGATCAGAATTACCCGCATGTCATCGGAAAGGGTAAGCAGTATTTTCCGGAAAGTTTCTGCCTGCGAAGAGGATTGTTCTGTAAAAGCTCCTGAGATTTTGGTGAGGCCATCGATAATTTTGGATGCTTTTTCTCCGAAAAGATGCTCTATGTCTTCCAGCGTATAATCAGTGTCCTCCACCACATCATGCAATAAGGCACAACTGATAGACAATGCCCCGAGCCCGATCTCTTCGGAAGCAACACGGGCTACTGCCAGGGGATGACAAATATAGGGCTCTCCCGATCGTCTGCGCATATCTTTATGAGCGATATAGGCCAGGTTAAATGCTTTTTCTACCATCTCCCGGTCGGCTTTCTTACGCAGACGTGTACTGTTCTCTATGAGAAGTCTGAACTGTTCCCGGATGAAAAGGTCCTCTTTCTTTGTCAGTACCGTCTTTGTTTTTGTTATTTGATTCCCCGTCATAAAGCCATTGTTTTCTCCCTTTACAAAATTAGTTAAAAATCGGAGAATAGATGACTTATCTTGGATAGATAACGGTAACAGCCCCTGATTTTTTCAGGATATCTCCACGTGGTGTTTGTGCGTAGAGAAAATAGGAATAAACACCCTGTGTAACAAGCCTGTTCTTTTTGTCTTTACCATACCATTTTTGTTGATAATCAAAGCTTTCAAAAACGATGGTTCCCCAACGGTCGCGAATGATCAGATGATATTGATCAGGAGAAAAAGAAAAAACAGGTCTGAAGTAATCGTTTTTGCCATCTCTTTTGCCATCTCCGTTGGGAGTAAAAGCATTGGGGATGGTTACAATCAGATCGGCAGTGACACAATTCCGGGAGGACAAGCTGGACTGCTGTGACCCCGAAGAATGATTGCGACCGGTAGCTTCTATCCTGTAGCAGTACACCCCGGTATTCCCCGGGCTGTATTGCCGGGATTTAATATTGTCTGTCAGTGTAGTATCTGAAGCAGGAAGGTTTGCAACAGCAACTTCCGACTCATTCCCTGTTTGACGGTAAACCGTATATTTCTCCAGCGTATCGTAGCTGAGGCAGG
>CAYLJE010000108.1:0-7822 GCA_964383915.1 uncultured Rikenellaceae bacterium | reverse complement strand
TAAGCAGTTACTTAGAGTCTGTCTATAAAGTCAGTGTTCAATTCAGAATGTTCGAGTTCGAGGCTTGCGAAGTTTTGAAAATCAAGGAGTTTACTTTTGTAAATGACTGTTTTCAAAACAAGCATAACAGCTTGTATTGAGCTTGCCGAAATAAAGAAATCGGACATTATGGACAAACACTACTTAGGAACGTTTCTTCAGTTGTAGCATAATCACTGATTTGGACGGAACCTTAATATGTAAAATCCCTTTTTTTAAGATGACACCATTAAACTTTCGTGGTAACACCGTTTCTTTCTGTCCAAAATGGTTGAAATCGTTTATTTTTTCAGCAGTCAGTATTTTTCCATTCACTCCTGAAATACGCAATCCACGTATCTCACAATTTATCTCTACTGCTTTGTTTGGATTTAGATTTACCATTGAGACATGTATCATCCCGGTACTATCCATGGAAGCAGAGGCACTGATAGAAGGAACTTTTTCATTTCCGTATGAATAATTTTCACATGTAATATGCAAAGGAAGTAAAGTTGCGTTCTGATGGACTTTATACATTTTATATACATAATAGGTAGGAGTTCGCACCATTTGATCTCCTTTGGTAAGGATCATAGCCTGCAGTACATTCACCATCTGTGCAATATTAGCCATTTTAACACGGTCACAATGATTATTGAAGATATTCAGATTGATGGCAGCCACTACTGCATCACGAAGTGTATTTTGCTGATATAAAAAGCCTGGATTAGTTCCCGGCTCAACATTAAACCAGTCACCCCATTCATCCACGTACAAACCTATTCTTTTTTCAGGGTCGTATTTATCCATAATGGTTGAATGGCGTGAAATAATCTCATCCATTTTCAAGGTGGCTTTTAGTGTTTTGAACCATTCTTTTTCACCGAAATCCGTTGCTGATCCTTTATGGCCCCATCCATCCATAAGTGTATAGTAATGCAGCGAAAGGCCCTGCATCATCCGTCTGTTTTTCGGGTTTCTCATGAGTATCTCAGTCCAGTTGTAGTCTTCATCAGAAGGGCCGGAGGCTATTTTAACCAGTTTATTTCCCCCAAAGTTCTTACAATAGGTTGCATAGCGCCGCATTACATCAGCATAATATTCGGGAGTCATATTTCCCCCGCAGCCCCAGCTTTCATTACCCAGACCCCAGAATTTTACTTTCCACGGATGCTCACGGCCGTTTTTCTTTCTTAAATCTGTCATGGGGCTTTTAGCATCCGACGTCAGATATTCGATCCATTCTGCCATTTCCCGGACAGTGCCGCTTCCCAGGTTCCCCGTAATATATGCATCGCAGCCCAGTTGTTCACATAAATCCATAAATTCATGTGTTCCAAAGCTATTATCCTCGGTAACTCCACCCCAATTTATATTAATGATTGAGGGCCTTTTTGAAGGTTTTCCTATACCATCCTTCCAGTGATAGGTATCTGCGAAACACCCTCCCGGCCATCTCAAAACAGGTATATTTATTTCCCTCAGCGCCTGTACCACGTCATTTCTAATCCCCCGCGTATTGGGAATCGGGGAATCCGGACCAACCCATATCCCTCCATAAATACAGTGTCCCAGGTCTTCGGCAAAATGTCCGTAAATATATTTACTGATCACATACTTGCCCATATCCGCGTTAATAATAATCTTGTTTTTGCTGATTCCTTTTGTCCGGGAATATCCTTGCATAAAAAGAAATGGAACAAAACACAGAAGTAGCATTACTCTGAAGAGTCTCTTCATAATTTTGAATTTTAACATAGCATAATTTTTAATGATTGTTTATTAATTAAATTTACGAATACTTTTTTACTTCCAAATATTTGGCATAAAATTTATCCAAAATAAGCTCATTATATAAAAAATCTCATCCCGGCGGAAATGGATTTAAAGTGTCATTTTTTAATAGTTCTTACCTCATAAATTGCTCCTGCGGAATTATTTTTGTGCACAACTTTGCTTCTAAATGCAATGGTAGGTGCAGGTAAAGGCCTCACCCTTTTTGCTTTTCGAGGGATCCAAACCGTCATTTCACTCGGATATCGATTTGCCCATACATAATAAGGAATGGCTGTTACAGACACCCTTGTGGTGGAAAGGGCTCCATCAAGGTTTCGGGCATAACTTTTCCCGGAAGTCCGGATCACCTGAACGCCGCCAAGAAGGCTGTCAACATATTCCGATGTAAAGTCTGCCTCCGGATCAGCCATCAAATTCAACACCTTTCCCCCTTTCTGATCCGGCCCTTCGAGGCAATAAACCAACGGACCTCGTTGAAGGGCAAAGCAATCCTTATCCGCTTTAACTTTTTCATTAGCCAGCACTTTTCTGACCGGCATGGGGAAGTTTATTGTAACCCTGTCTCCTTTTCTCCACTTTCGGTTTATGATAACATATCCGTTTTTAACGTTTGTTATTATTCTTTTTCCATTGACACTTATATCCGGAAATTGGTTAATACTGTGCATAAATCTGTACAGGTCTCCGGGAACAGGTTCGTTGCGTGCCCAGCCGGGAATCCTGAGGTAAAGTCCAAAACGTCCTTTGTTTTGTGGATTTATCTCCAGTCTGACAGCTCCATCCCATGGATAATCTGTATGCATTTTTAAACCAATGTTGTTATTTTGCAACCTGATGTCCGCATTATTTTGAATATACAGGTTCACATAGATGCTGTTTGTATTTTTAGCATAAATATATCCGGGGACAGTGGGAATAAGTCTGCAAAGATTTGTAGGACAGCAAGCACAGATAAACCAAGGTTTCCTCTTATATTGGCCAAATGATGCTAAAGGGTTCGAATAAAAAAACCGATTTCCCGTAAGGGATACTCCGGACGACAAAGCATTATAAAGGGTTCGTTCCAGCACATCAATATATTTTTCCTTTCCTTTTAATAAAAACATCCGGTAATTCCAAAATATGTTGCCAACGGATGCGCAGGTCTCACAATAAGCGGACATGTTCGGCAGAATATAGGCGCCGGCAAATCCCTCGTTGCCTCCGGTAGATCCTATGCCTCCGGTAATATACAGTTTTCTGTAAACCACATCATTCCAAATACGGCTTAGGGCATACACATAATCCTCATCATGGGTCAAAGCAGCCACATCGGCCATTCCTGAATACAGATATGTGGCTCTGACAGCGTGACCTACTGCAGAATCCTGATCAATAACCGGTTTTTGATCCTGCCAGTAATTCCTTGCCGGATCAATCTTTTTCCCCCTGCAATCAATGAAAAACTTAGCTAAGTTGAGGTATTTTTTCTCTCCTGTAATTCGATACAAGCTAACCAATCCCATTTCAACATTTTCATGACCCGGGGCATCGTCTCGTTTGCCCGGACCAAATACACGACATAATAAGTCTGCATTTTTGAGCGCAATATTCAAAAAATTACGTTTCCCCGTTGCTAAATAGGAGGCAGAGGCAGCTTCAAAAAGATGTCCTGAACAGAATAATTCATGACTTAGTTTCGATACGTTAACCCATCGCTTTGCTCCTGCCCAAGGGTGTGGATGAGAAGGATCTATTGTCCGAGCCGTATACAAATAACCATCCGGTTCCTGCGCTTTACCAATAATTGTTATCAGACTATCCACATACTTCTCTAACACCGGATCGGGGTGAACCGACATAGAATAAAAAGCCTCTTCAATGATTTTATAAAGATCCGTATCGTCAAATGGAAACTTTGTTTGAAACTTTCCTGTGAACTACCCTGCGCCAAGAGCACAGGGCGTCTAAATATCGAATTTTCCAATTGAAACCCATTTGCCGGATTTTAATCAAAGGAATTCCCCGGGGCAGAGCCCGGGGGCACTATATTTACCTCTCCTAAAGAAGAGGTAAAAACTTTCAAAGAAAGTTTTGGGAGAGGTGCAATAAAGAAATTTCGGTTTTTGTGCCTTAAGGCCAAAATAAAACGAGCGCTTGCCTGCTGCAGGCAGGAAATACTTCTGGGCTCTGCCCCGGAGATAATTCTTTATAAGAAATATCTTTATTCAGGGATTGCTGTGTGGGGCATTAGGTGTTATTGCTGGAGTTCGGAATATATCTGATTGTTTGCGGTGAAAAACATTCAAGTTGGATTTATCAGGATCAATAAAAACATAACCTTTTCTTAACGTATCGCAAAATACTATTCATACATTGTATGTATTATCTTTACCTCCTTATAATATTGAATTATGCTGTTTCGGAATTCATATAAAACAAGATTGTTTACTAATATCTTTGCCGTTTTTGTTGTGACGATTATCATCGTTACAGCTTTTCAATACAAAAGAGAGAAAGAGTACCGCAAGTCTTTGTTAGACAATACCCTGAACACCATTAATCAGATTACCAACCGGTATATAGTGAGTAAAAAGATCATGGAGACCCGTAACTTCCGATCGTTGGATTCTCTGCTTGACATAATTCCCCGGAAGAACACACGGATTACTCTGATCAATAAGAATGGAAAGGTTTTGTATGACAGTTTTGTGAAAAACTTCGAAACAATGGAAAATCATCTACACCGTCCCGAGGTGCAGGAATCTATACGTAAAGATCATGGTACAAATATCAGAAAATCGGCTACTACCGGGCGGGATTATTATTATTATGCCCGCGACTATGGTAATTATTTTGTTCGCACAGCCATTCTATACGATGTGACCCTGACAAAATTTTTGCGGACAGACCATTTATTTATCTATTTTACTTTTCTTATGTTTTTCCTCACATTTGGCGTGTTGGTGTATGTGACAGGCAGGTTGGGAATGGTCATTTCCCAGCTCAAGGATTTTGCCGTTCAGGCCGGTAATAATGAACCGATCAATACTTTGGTCAGATTTCCTAAGAATGAATTTGGAATTATTGGCAGTCAGATCGTACATATCTATGAAAACCTGAGAAAAACAAAGGATCAATTGTATGCAGAAAGGGAAAAACTTTTTCGTCATCTGCAGGTGATTGATGAAGGGGTGGCTGTTTTTTCGCCTGAGAAAGAAAAACTCCTGGCAAATACTCATTTTATCCAGTATATTAATATCATTTCAGACAAAACGGCCATAACCCCCGAGGAGATCTTTGAAGTGGATGAACTGAAAGAATTGAACCGCTTTATCAATGATCATTTAAATAATCCGGAATATGGAGAAAAACAAAAACAAATGACCATCCAGTCATCCGTAAGATTTTTTCATTTGCAATGCATTTTTTTCCCCGATAAAAGTTTTGAAATACTGATTAATAACATCACTAAACAAGAAAAAAACCGGCTGATCAAGCAGGAGATGATCTCTAATCTGGCCCATGAGCTTAAAACACCCGTTACCTCCGTAGTGGGATATCTGGAAACGATGCTGAAAGATAAGGCATTGGAACCTAAGACGCGGAAGCATTTTGTTAAAAAAGCCTATCAGCAGAGTCTGCGTCTAACGGCCCTGATCAATGATATCTCCATCCTGAATAAGATAGGAGAAGCGGAAGATTATTTTAAGACAGAGGATTTGAAATTATGGAAGATAGTCCGCGATACAGTTGAGAATCAAAGACTAAGTCTTACAGAAAAAAATATCCGTGTAAGGATTCACATTGAAAAAGATTTGGTTATCCGGGGAAACAGGGGATTAATATATTCGATTTTCCAGAATCTGCTGGAAAATACCACCCTCTATGGAGGAGAGAATGTGAAGGTGGACATAACAAAGTACCTTGAAGATGACCGTTATTATTATTTTTCTTATACTGACACAGGGCCGGGCATTCCCGAAGAACATCAGACCCGTATTTTTGAACGTTTCTACAGGGTAGAAGAAGGCCGTTCGCGTAAACTGGGGGGGACGGGCCTGGGTCTCTCGATCGTGAAAAATGCTGTGCTCTTTCATCGGGGAGAGATTACCGTTCGTAACCGGCCGGGCGGGGGAGTGGAATTTCTGTTTACCCTGGCAAAAAACCGGGAATAATACCGGCGTTTTTTACATGATTTTTTAACATAAAATTAATCCAAACATGATAATGTATTAAAGTTTAGGTAACATACGTACGGTATTTTTGTAATGAATCAGAAAAAACGAAAAAAATGAAAAAAACAAGTATAATTATTTTTGTCGCGTTTTTGACCATTTCATTTGGCTCCAATGCTTTTGCTGATGGGAAAGACAAAAATAAAGCTAAAAATCTAACACCGACAGCCTCTGCCACTGCAATGATTAGCGGACAGGTACTGGATGATGAAACAGGCGAAGCCCTGACCGGTGTACTTGTCAAAATCAATGGAGCAGACCGGGAAGCTTATACCGATTTTGACGGGAACTTTACATTCAGGAATGTGTCTCCCGGAGAATATTGTGTTGTAGCGAAAATGATCTCTTATCAGGTGCACGTGGATAAGAACATCAAAGTCGATCAGGGGGGCAAAAAAAAGGTGAAAGTGAAGATGAAAAAAAATAAGGACATTTTAATTTTATAAGCACAAAAAAAACCGGCTACTCAGGCCGGTTTTTTTGTGTCTGTGTTTTGATATCAAACTATGGTTCTTTGTCAAACTTTTTCTCGCTCAGCAGTTTCCCGTTGGCATCGTAGATCTTCCAGGTACCGGTTTTCCTGCCATGATAGTAACTCATGTCGTAACGCAATACACCGTTATTATCTCGGATCAGCCACTTTCCATGTTTATGTCCGTTGAGATAATGAGCCTCAGCGATCTTGATCCCTTTTTTGCTCCATGTCTCCCATTTCCCGTCCATTCTATTAAACCTGTAGGAACGGATCTCATGGATACTTCCATCCGGGAAATTGATTTTTACCTGTCCGTTTTTCATCCCATTGGTAAGTGTCATCTCGGTGCGTACGGTCCCGTCTGCATAGTATTCCTTATATATACCGGTGTAAGGTTTGTCGTTTTCGTTGTAGTAGAGTCCGTTGTCACCCTGTACGATCTGTCCTGTCGAGGACAAGGAGGTCAATAATAAAATAAATCCCAAAAAATATTTCATATCCTTGTTTTTATCCGTTTCAACTTTATTTTAAACGTAATATTAATGTTTTTTTATTTTATCGCGTATTTTATTCCAATAGAAAAGGTCCGGTTGAGAGAGAATCTTTCGTAAATGTATCCTGTTCCCTTATAAGGATAATTGATAAGATATGGGTCATTCAGGATGTTATTTACGGCCAGCCGGAGTTGGAATCGTTTTCTAAACGATTGGGTAATATTTGCATTCAACTGGTTTCTGGGTTGTTGGTAAATATCAGGGATGCCTACCGCGTTAACCAGGTAAAGGCTCTCTCCGGCAGTGTTGTAACTTATATTGATCTCTGTCCCGGTTTTACGGTTGGAATAGTTCAGGAAAGCATTTATTACATAGGGGGCCTGCCCCATCATAACACGCGTAGCCGAAAAATTGGGGTCGAACTCCCTTTTGAGCTGAAGCTCTTTGGCATCAATACTCACGGAAGATTTTATCAGGCTGACATTTACCCCTAATGAAAAGTTTTTCAGAAAACCTATAAAATCAAGTTTTTTCCTGGCTTCAAATTCAATTCCTGCAACCGATGCCTGATCAACATTACGCAATGTCAGTTCAGGGTTGGCTGCCTCCGTATTAAAAGTCTTCTCTATCGGATCGTGGAATATCTTGTAAAAAGCTCCGGCAGCAACCATTTCACCTGATCTACAAAAATATTCCCAGCGCGTATCGAAATTATCAGTCAGGGTGCGTTTCAGGTCGGCATTCCCAACAAAAACATAATCGCCGACGAAATTCAGGGAAGCATACGGAGCCAGTTCACGAAAGCTGGGCCGGGCTAC
>CAYLJE010000107.1:0-7875 GCA_964383915.1 uncultured Rikenellaceae bacterium | reverse complement strand
TAAATTAATAACTACAGTAACATCAAAATTTATTGTTTATTATTTACTATTTTTGACAGAAATGATATAAGAAACAGTTATGATTACTGGAAAGTCAAAAGAAAAAAAATATATCATCTGGTTTTGGATTTTATATTCCCTGTCTGTTTTGATTGTTATCTTAATTTTCCTACTTATTTCTTATGGTAAGCTAGGTGAAATGCCTAGTTTTGAGCAACTTGAGAATCCTCAGAAGAATCTCGCATCGGAAGTTTATTCGGAAGATGGGGATCTTTTAGGGAAATTTTACATACAGAACCGTGTGTGGACGGATTACAGGAACATATCTCCTTATGTAGTGCAGGCGTTGGTAGCTACTGAAGATATTCGTTTTTATAAACACGCCGGCATTGATGTCAAGGGTTTGGGCCGCGTTTTTATTAAAACATTTTTACTTGGCAGGCATGAATCCGGAGGAGGGAGTACAATAACCCAGCAACTCGCAAAGAATCTTTTTCCCCGGGATACAAGCCATATCCGTTTTGCTCCGGCAAGGATGGAGAAACTTATACTGACAAAATTCAAGGAATGGGTCACGGCTGTGAAACTTGAACGCAGCTATACGAAAAATGAAATTATTGACATGTACCTGAACGTTTTTGATTTTCTGTATCAGGCTGTGGGAATCCATTCGGCTGCTGATATTTATTTCCAGACTACCCCTGATTCATTAACGGTTGAACAAGCGGCGATGCTCGTGGGGATGGTAAAAAATCCGGCGCATTATAATCCTGTAAGAAGACCTGAAATCACCTTGCAAAGGAGAAATGTCGTACTAAGCCAAATGGTGAAATATGGCTATCTCAATCGGGCAACCTATGATTCGGTAAAACAGCTTCCATTGGAAGTACACCTAAAAATAGAAAACCATAACCTGGGGCCGGCTCCTTATCTGCGGGAGTATATACGAACAGCGATGATGAAGTCTTTCCCTAAAAGAGCATATTTTTTTACGGATGACCAATTTCAGGAAGCTCTTTATCAATGGAATCACAATCCATTGTATGGATGGTGCTCTAAAAACAAAAAACCTGACGGGACCCATTATGACATATATAGTGACGGGTTAAAGATTTATACCACTATTAATTTTAAATTTCAACAATATGCTGAAGAAGCGGTAAAAGAACACCTTGGCGGTGAATTACAGGATGTCTTTTTTAAACATGTAAAGCGATACAGACATCCTCCGTTTTCAGACGATTTGACTATATCCCAGATTAAAACGATCCTGGAGCGTGCTATGCACCGGACTGACCGGTACAGATCATTGAGGAGCAAAGGGGTACCCCCGGATACGATCATGAAAATTTTCAATACCCCTGTTTCCATGAAAGTTTTTTCATGGAAGGGGATTATTGATACCGTTATGTCCCCTATGGATTCTTTACGTTATTACAAGTATTATATCCGTTCCGGCCTGTTAAGTTTTGATCCGCACACAGGCTATGTAAAAGCTTATGTAGGAGGCCCTGATTTCAGGTTCTTTAAATTTGATGCGGTTATGGCACAAAAACGGCAGATAGGTAGTACCATTAAACCGTTTTTATATACCCTGGCCATGCAGGATGGGTACACCCCGTGCTATAAAGTGCCGGATGTCCCGCAGACATTTAAAGACAATGACACTATTTGGACCCCTAAAAGTTCCGGCAGGAAAGAATTCTGGGGGAAGATGGTTACGCTGAAGTGGGGCTTGGCCAATTCTGAAAATTACATTTCTGCCTGGTTGATGAAGCAGTTTAATCCCCAATCAGTCATAGATATTATGCGAAAAATGGGGATACGAAGCCCGATGGACCCGGTTAATTCCATCTTCCTGGGAACCTCTGACCTTAGCCTTTATGAGCTGACCGGGGCCTATGGAACTTTTGCCAATAAAGGTGTTTTTGTTCAACCCATTTTTGTAACCCGGATTGAGGATAAAGCCGGGATTGTCGTTGCAACTTTTCGACCTTATTTTAATGAAGCTATCAGTGAAAAGGATGCATACCTGATGGTCAACCTGCTCGAGGGGGTGGTCAAAGAAGGCACAGCTATCCGGTTAAGATACAAATATGACTTAATGAATCAGATAGGAGGAAAAACAGGAACAACCCAGAATCATTCTGACGGATGGTTTATAGGCGTAGCACCCAGTCTGGTAACCGGGGTCTGGACAGGCTGGGAAGATCGTTCTGTACATTTTGAGACACTTCATCTGGGGCAGGGGGCCAATATGGCTTTACCTATCTTTGCACTGTATATGAAAAAAATATACAATGACCCGGAATATGGAATTATGCAAACCGAAACATTTGAGGCACCTCCGAATTTTAATATCAATCTGAAATGTGACGAAGCGGAGGAAAATTACAAGGGCAATGATTTTGACTTTTTACCGTAAGGGTTTTATTTCAGGGGTTGCTCTAATCAAAGTACGGGTATAATCTGACTTTGGCTCATTAAACAACGTTTCTGTTTCGGCAAGTTCTTCTTTGTTACCATCTTTCATTATCAGAATACGGTCTGACATAAATTTTACCACAGCCAGATCATGGGAGATAAAAATATAGGTCAGACCGAATTCTTCTTTCAGGTCTTTCAGCAGATTTAGTACTTGTGCCTGTACAGATACATCAAGAGACGAAACAGATTCGTCACAGATAAGAAACTCAGGTTCTACGGCCAGGGCCCTGGCAATCCCAATGCGTTGTCTTTGTCCGCCGGAAAATTCATGGGGGAATCTGGGAAGAGCAGTTTGGTCCAGACCTGTACGCCTGAGAAGAAAAGTAGCTTTCTCCAGTCTGTCTTTTTCATGCTCTCCAATCCCATGAAACCGCATGGGTTCCATTATTTGTTGCCGAATTGTCAATTTGGGGTTTAAAGAGGCATATGGATCCTGAAATATAATTTGTGTGTTTTTTCTGAAGATACGCATTTCATTTTTAGTAAAAGAAGCAGTGTCTTTCCCTTTATAAAAAATATGACCCGAGTAGGTTCGAATCATTTTCAGCAGAGTACGTCCAAGGGTTGTTTTACCACATCCGGATTCTCCTGCCAGCCCGAGAACCTCTCCTGTATAGAGTTTGAAATCCAGCGAATGAATAATCCATTTTTTCCCCTTGTCAGTGAACAGTCCTGTTTGAGAAGGAAAATAAACCGACAAATCTGAAACCTCTAAAAGTGGGCGGTCGCCTTTGAAAGGACTTGTTTCTATTTTATCTTTCCGATGGAATGTCTGATGCATTTGTGATTCTGTCTTGTTGTCCCCAATAACAGGAAGACGGTCTGTTTTTTTGTAAATAGATGGCCGGCATTCGAGAAGGGCTTTTGTATAATAAGCATGGGGATGGTTCAGAATCATTTCTGCAGGGCCTTCTTCAATTTTTGTCCCTTTATGCATAACAAGGATATGGTCTGCGATGCGGGCGATTACTCCCAAATCGTGCGTAATAAATAAAATAGCCGGATGATATTTTTTTTGCAGGGATATGAGCAGATCCAGGATACTTTGCTGTACCGTTACATCCAGTGCTGTAGTGGGTTCATCTGCAATGAGCAGGTCGGGTTTTCCGGCAAGTGCCATGGCAATCATGACGCGTTGTCGTTGACCGCCGGATAATTGGTGGGGATAACGTTTCAACATGGATACCGGTCCGGGTAATTTGACTTCCTCAAACAGACGGATCGCTTCCCTGGTAATGGCTGTACGGGATATTCCGGGCATATGTGCTGTGATGATATCTGTCAGTTGACGGCCACAGGTAAAAGCGGGATTTAATGACGACATCGGTTCCTGGAAAATCATAGCCAGTTGTGTTCCCCGGATCATTTGCATCCTTTTTTCATTTAGGGTAGTGAGCATATTCTTTTCTCCGGATGCATTAAGCATAATCTCTCCTTTTGTGACTTTCCCTCCCCGGGGCAGTAATTGCATAATGGCCAAAGCTGTTACTGATTTCCCGGACCCGGATTCTCCGACAATGCCTAAACATTTTCCACGGGGTATGCTGAAAGAGAGTTTGTGAATAACAGGTTTGCATTTTTTCTCCTGCTGAAAACATATTTCCAGGTCTTTTACTTTCAGCAATGGTTCTTTCGTTATCATGCCGTGTTATAATTCTTTTACCGGCCGGATTGAGCAAAAACTTTTTTCAGGATGTCAGTGACACGGGCTTTGGGATCATCCCGTATCAGTTTTTCCTGTTCGGCCAGTTTGATAAATAGTCCGTCAATGGTTTTTTCTGCTACATATTGTGGCAAATCCGTCTCAACTTTCTGCGTAAAAGGAATTTTATTATATGTGGTGATGACTTTTTCCCAATAATCAACCAGATGAGTAGTGTTGAGTACCTGACGAATATCCGGTTTATAGGCAGCAACCAGTTGTTGGTAGGTTTTCCCTCTGAAATAATCGGTAGCTGCATGACCTGATCCATGCAGGATATCCAAAGCATCGGTAAAAGTCATATTCAGGATTGCCTGATAAAAAATTGGTTTCGCTTTAGATACTGCTTTCTCTGCTGCATGGTTCATTTGTTGAACAAAATTTTCCACCAAACTGTTCATCCCCAAGGCACGCAACTTATCTTCCACATACTTGACTTTTTCAGGGAAAGGAATCTTAACTTCATCGTCTAGATAGAAGCCGTTTTCTTTGGCCAGCATTTCAATAGCTTTGTTTGTTCCTACTTCCAGGGCTTCTTTTAGACCACGTACAATTTCATCGTTGGTGAGTGCTCCCGAAACAGGAAGTTGAATTTCCTGTAAAACATCACAACGTGAGAAAAACAACGAGGTCAAAATCAAAAAGAACAAAAGACTTTTTTTCATTGTAATTTATTTTTTGTTAAAAAGATTTTTTATTACTTCTTCCATTTTTTTTACCGGCACAATTGCAATTTTATATTTTCCTGTATTTAGTTTAAGTGCGTTGTATCCGGAGATCATGATTTTTTTAAAACCCAGTTTATCAGCTTCTCCGATTCTTTGTTCGATACGGGATACGGAGCGAACTTCGCCGGAAAGGCCTATTTCAGCGGTGAAGGCCATTGATTCCGGAATGGGTATATCCAGATAGGAAGAAAGGATGGCGGTGGTTACAGCGAGGTCGATACCCGGGTCATCTACTTTTAATCCTCCTGAAATATTCAGGAATACATCCCGTGCAGATAAGCGAAAGCCGGCCCGTTTTTCGAGGACGGCCAGCAACATATGAAGACGACGTATATCGAAGCCGGTTGAGGTGCGTTGAGGGGTTCCGTAAACGGCAGTACTGACGAGGGCTTGTGTCTCAATAAGGAAGGGACGGATACCATCGATGGTGGCAGCGGTAGCTATGCCACTAAGAGCATCATCTAAATGGGATAATAACAGTTCCGAGGGATTAGAGATTTCCTTCAATCCGTTGTCTTTCATTTCAAACAACGCCAGCTCGGAAGTAGATCCAAAACGGTTTTTAAGCACGCGTAAGATTCGGAAAAGGAATTTTGGATCTCCTTCAAAGTGTAATACTACATCTACGATGTGTTCAAGTACTTTCGGGCCGGCCAATGTCCCTTCTTTGGTGATATGTCCAATTAGTAAAACAGGGATTCCTGTCTGTTTAGCCAGCGCCAGCAATTTGCCGGCAGATTCGCGGACCTGGGAAACAGTGCCTGCTGAAGATTCTATGTCCTCGGTAGTAATGGTCTGGATAGAGTCGATAATGACCAGACCGGGTCTGATTTTTTTTATCTGGTCTGCGATCAGTTCCAGACGCGTTTCGGAATAAATCAATGTGTTTTTTTGGGGGAATCCTATACGATTGGCCCGCAGTTTAATCTGTCCGGCACTTTCTTCGCCTGAGACATAGAGTGTAATGAGAGAGGAGAGTTGCAGGCTGACCTGTAGTGCCAGGGTTGATTTGCCAATACCGGGTTCCCCTCCAAGCAGGATCAATGTACCCGGGACAATTCCTCCGCCCAGGATACGGTTAAACTCACGGGTGTTGGTCAGTATCCTTTTGTGATTGAGCGAATCTATTTCAGAAAGAGGCCGCGGAGGTATAGAAGAAACAATTCCTCCTCTCTTTTCTGTTTTGGAAGGTTTGGTAATAATTTCTTCCACATAGGTGTTCCACTCTCCGCATACCGGACACCGGCCAATCCATTTGGGAGATTCTGCCCCACAATTCTGGCACACCCAGCCGGTTTTAGATTTAGCCATCTTATTCTTCTTTGGAGGCTAAAGATAGATTTTTATTTTTTTGTAACACAATCATGATTATAGAAAAGGATCCCACGATCAGAATCATGAGTGTCTGTGATTCATGAGCTAGTGTTGCCAGGACAAGGCCTGTTTCCTTTGGTATCCCGTATAGGTTTAATAAGGCCAGGGACATGAGCCAGTGATAAGCCCCGATGCCTCCCTGTACCGGAATGACCATGGCGATACTGCCGACAACCAGTAGAAACAAACCATCAAGGGGTGTCAGAGATGAAGTTTCCGGCAACATATACATCACCAGCCAGGCTGTAAAATAATACATCAACCAGATCAGAAAAGAAGAAAGAATAAACATTGGTTTATTTTTCAGACTGGCAATGGTTTTGATGCCAATGATAATTCCTGTGAGAAAATCAAAGGTTTTACGTATCAGGGTAAACTGCATTATTTTTTTTCTGAGGATCCAAATGGCAAGTATTATAAGGATGACAATTCCTGTGATGGATAGCAAGGTTATAGGATAAGAAAACAGGGTAGAGAATCTTGTCCCCAGGGGATGAAAGATGTGGGTAACGAAAAAATGGCCGAAAAAATTGATCTTGATAAAGAAAGTAATTAATAATAAGAGGACTAAAAAAAGGAAATCAACGATCCGCTCAGTAATAACAGTACCGAGGAGTGCATCAAAAGGGACTTTATCTGTTTTTGTCAGGGAACCACAGCGAACCACCTCTCCAAGCCGGGGAAGGGCCAGGTTTGCCAGATATCCTGACATCACTGCATAAAAGGTATGGGATAGTTTCGGCTTATAATTTAAGGGTTCGATTAGCAAATTCCAGCGCCAGGCACGGAAAATATGGCTAAGTATTCCAGCAGGGATAGTAATCCCCAGCCAGATATAACGGGCATGTTTCAGATCTTGCCAAACCTGGCTTAAATCAATGCCCCGGAATGCAAGGTATAGAAGAAAAAGCGCCGTGAACAGAAAAACAAAAAACCGGAGGATCTTAAGAATTCGTTGTTTCAAGGGGAAACTACTTTACCAGTTTGTTACTAGCAGTGTCAGGAAAAACCAGCGAGGGATGGAATACTCTGGCTTCCTCCGGGGTTAGAAAAGCATAAGAAATTATGATAATCACATCTCCTACAGCTGCTTTCCGGGCTGCCGGACCATTCAGGCAAATATCTCCTGATCCGCGTTTCCCCTTGATTACGTATGTCTCGAGACGTTCTCCATTATTGATATTTACCACCTGTACTTTTTCATTTTCCATAATCCGGGCAGCTTCCATGAGATATTCATCAATGGTAATGCTGCCGACATATTGCAGGTTGGCTTCCGTAACGGTTACCTTGTGAATTTTTGATTTAACTACTTGTACCCACATAACGGTGCAAATATACGGAAAGTTTGGAAGATATATTCAAAATAAGGTGTAAAAATCTATTTTCAGAGAGGGGTGGGATGGTTGTAAATTATCTCATGAGTCGAGTCTAAAAAGGTAGATTTTTGTCGAAATCAAGGCGGAAAATTTTTTTTAACCGCAGTTAACTTACTGTTAATGAGGATTGAAAAATTCCTGACAACGCAGAGGTTGGCAACAAAGAACCTTTTTAGACCGAACTCATCTCATAGTAAAAGAGATA
>CAYLJE010000106.1:0-7946 GCA_964383915.1 uncultured Rikenellaceae bacterium | reverse complement strand
AGGTTCAAATCCTGCATATCCCACACCTTAAAAGAGCTGGCATCCTCCTTCCATGCTTATCTCACCCTTTCCGAAGCGGTCAAACTGGCTGCTATAGGGTTCGAGAAGGATGTAAAAACCCTCAGCTGCTGCGCGGTGTGAGACAAACATCCTGTGGGCGGCCGGGTGGTCAAAGTCCTGCTCTATGTGCCAGTGCTCTATACATCCGGCAGATTGAAGAAAAAAGGCCTTCCGTCGGAAGGCCTTTTTGTTGTCTGAAGCACGCAGCTATCGTGTCAGGATCATTTTTTTCATCTTTTTATACCAGGTGCCATCGGATTTTCTTACCTGAAGGGAGTAAAAATAGATCCCCTCTCCGAAGTCTCTGGAATACCATGTGACCGTATGGGTTCCCGGGACAATATATTTGTCTGACAGTACGGCAATTTCCTTACCTAACATGTTATAGACCTTCACCACAGCATGGCTTGCTTCCGGTACCGAGTAACTGATAGTAGTATAATCACTGAACGGGTTCGGGTAACAATCAAAAAGTTTTACTCCTGTTGCTTCCGGCAGTCTGAACCCTGATGACTCGCATACATCACCCACCCCGTTTGAATCGACATCAGCCTGATCGACGTTTGCAACATACGGGCAGTTGTCCAGATCGTTCATGATACCGTCCCCGTCAATATCCGGGTCACAGACGTCACCTATACCATTACTATCCAGATCGGCCTGGCCGGCATTGCTTGTCAACGGGCAATTATCCAGATCATTTACCAGACTATCGCCGTCAATATCCGGATCACACAGGTCCCCTACCCCGTCACCATCCTGATCTGCCTGATCAGGATTAAACGACAGGGGGCAGTTATCAATACTGTTAACAATCGTGTCTCCATCGGTATCATCCTCTGGCAGTACACCGAAACTGTCCGGGCCGGGAACAGTAAATACCCAGGAAATAGTATCAGCAAGATTACCATAGACATCTTCAATACCGGTAACCCTCACGGTAAAGGTATCGTTCTGAAATGTCAATCCTGTGGTATCCGGGACTATGATAATTTTATCACCGGAACAACCCACCTGGGTATTGATAATCTGATTGCCGGTCTCATCCGTTACTTTTACATTGGAGGGAGATACATTCATACAATTAATGTTCTCAGTAAAGGTCACGGAGATAAGATCACCTGCATCCAGGACTCCGTCCGTGGGTGAGGGAACCCCGAACACCTGCGGGGGAGTGCGGTCAATGATCCCACTTCTGACATCGGAGTATTTCACTGCTCCGGAACAGATAAGCTTTGCCCGGATATCATAGAGGCCATCAGGGATATTCACCAGGGGCATATTGAAGGAGGTAACATCAGGATCCAGCTGACTTCTATCATAGAGCGTCGCGGCGGCCCAGCTGTTGGCATCCATTATAGAATACTGCACCTCAATGGATTCCAGGTTATTTGTATCATAATTAAGCAATTGTACCGGTAAAACATTATTATTACTGTTTACCATCCAATTATCCAGGGGTTTCCCAAGAGATATATCACTACAGGGGCTCTGGAAATGCACACTCAGATCTACTTCATCTGAAATGGAACCGTTACATGGGGATTTAAGAACAAATCTCAGGTTATTATAATCATAAGCCATCGGGCCTCTTTCCACCGTGACCGTAGCATCTGTCGAACTGCCTGCCGGGATGGTATAAGGAGTTGGTATTCCTCCCTGAACCTGACTGCCGCCAAGTGTAAGTACTGCACCATCGGGGTTGCTCTCCTGCAGGAATACCAGATCATACGTGCGCTCTTCATCGCTCTGACTGGTATTCCCAAGATTCAGCGTGAAGACAGCTGCATCATCCGGGTTGTTCACAAATTGATTATAGGTATCAGAAATAAGCTGAACACCATCCCTCGGTTGAGATCCGGGCTCCCATGGACAACTACTCCGGCCGCTTTTCAACCTGAAGACAGGAGTGGCATAGGTATGGTCTTCCAATATATCCACACTAAAAAAGTCGCCAGGGTCATTATCATTTAAGGTATAGCCTGTTGTATGCGTAGAGCTGAAACTACTAGTAAGAGAAGTACCCATGTCTAGTCGGACATGAATACCGACACCTCCACTGGCTCCATTTCCGGCAATTTCTGCACCTATTGAAATGGCCACATCTTGTTTTATATACATGTTGAATGACAATGTACTTGAAGCAGATGTAGTTACCGAATGACTAGATTGATAAGGTGTCCCGGCACTAAATGAGCGATTTTCAACATATTCAGCATTATTTTTTAATTTAGTATTCAAATCAAGTATTTGTTGCCAAGTATTGATTTGGTTTTGATAAATCGTGGCTGAATCAGCATCCACGCCTACGTACAGATCACGTATCTGCTCCAGTTGGGGAATCAATACTTTACGGATATGTTGCTCTGTATATATAAAGGTTGTTTTAAAACCCTGAGGGGCCATGATCAGGCTAACGGATTTATTTACATCACAAGCAGCAGAATCATAAGCGATCACATCCGTGAGCGCATACATCATATTCAGGGAACCTCCTGCAAACACATCCCCTTTTTCACCCGTGATATTCGCATTTCCTGAAGTAGAAAATTTCTCACTATTCGTGATACTCAGTGCGAGTTCTGATTGTGATGCAAGAGAAGTCCCAATCTCCAATGAATTTTTTACCGTTGCCCAGGCTTTTACTTCTTGGAATACAAATTGTCCCAGTAAAACTTTGGTCCCTAATTTAACCTGTGCCCATGCATTGAGACTTCCACTGAGCTTAGCTGATAAGCGAAATGCCGTTTTAAAAGTAGTGCCTTTTGACAAAAAGCTGGAACTGGCATCTCCCGGGGGATCACGTAGAATAAGAAAAGGTATCTCCGGTGAAACACTAACGAATGTCGCGGTCCGGGGATGATTCCCTGTTACCAGAACCTCCTGGCTATAGTAATCGGTTTCCACATCCACGTATGCGGTTACTTCCAGCAGATTCAGGTAAGGCGCGATGATATTTGGCGTCTCAGGAACCAGTTTGTAAACGGCTTTCCCTGCCTGCAGTTGCAGTGTATCTACCTGTGCCGCACTGTCACTGGCATGATACACGACAACGACATATCCTGTATCAACATTACATGTTGTTCCGTTAAAGTCTTCCACCACATTAATATTAAGGCTGTAACTCTTAGCCTGTTGCAAAATGGGAATTCCATCATAGGTACCACAACCAAAATCCACAAACCCGGAAACCTGTACTTGAGGGGCTTTACGGAAGATAAAATCTTGTCTTCTATTCCCCTGAGATAGATCAACAGTTTTGGTAGCCGCGAAGTAATTCTCAACCTCTGTTGAGGTTACTACCTGCTCATCTTCGGAAGTAAAGGTGGTTATACCAATAAAATAAGCACCTGCAGGCAACATAATACTGTATTTACCCAGATGGTCGCTGGTAATGGATGTATCAAAACAAGCCCCTGCCTGACTATAAATGTGCAGATCAGCAGTGCCAATGTATATATTGCAGGGACCGGACACCTCCCCATCAAGCAAGTATTTCGTGGTATCTTCAAAAGAAACCCCTTCCTGATCATCCCCAATATTATAAGTCCTTTCTACAGGGAAAAATCCATGTTCAAACAACTGGGGCTTGAAAGTATAGGTACCCGTCTGTTCAACCGTCAGTTTAAATATTCCGTCTGATCCTGTCTTATATCCTCGTGACACATCATCCACTAGTATATCCACATCCTTCACATCACAGGTATCTCCGTTAAATACCTGATAAACCCGGCCGGTAATCGTAAAAGAAGAGGTATCGGTAAAATTGATGTTGCTCAACGAAGGATTGGCCAACTTGATCAATGAAGTATCAGCCAGCGGGTTAAATCCATGACCTGCCTTGTACGGTGTAATTTTAAACCTTGCCGAATCGTAATAATAAATATTTTGGATGTAATATTTGCCCTGCCCGTCTGTGGTATCACAATAAGTGGTTACGGACCCCTGGGGAATATCCGTGATGCGTTCTGCACAGACCACAACCCCGGATACAGGTCCCCCAGTGGGAGCAGTGACCTTTCCAGAAAATTCCCCGTTCGGTATACGGTTACCCTGAGCAGAATCGGGACGATAAAAGGTATTTCCTGTCCAGGGTTTCACAATGTAGGTATAGACATAGCCCGGTAATGGCACGCCACCCTGGTCAAGATCGGACCAGGCATTGGAAGTCGGACTATCAACTGTTTTCAGAAATTCAGGTGTACCGTTCTCCTCCATCCGTTCGATTGTATAATTTGCCGGGGTAAATTCTGTGGGAAGATCCCATAGGATTTTTACACCGGAGGGCAATGATTCCGTTCTCACATTCAGGTCAAAAGCTTTTCCGGTGACATTAGTTCTTACCGATTCCTTATTACCATAATGAGCGCTATGCGTCACCACGGCATAACTATATTCCACCCCGGGAACCATATTAACATCGGTCCACGACCTTGCCGAGTAATTCACGGTTGCAACCAGGGCTCCATCACGGTAGATGCGGTAATCGTAACGGGAAGTCGGGATATCTGTAGGGCTGCCTGACCAGGTAACCACGATCTTAGAATCATAATCGTCATACGTTGCTGCTATATTTCCCGGCGGTTTGATCCGGGCTGTTGTGGCACTCCTGGATACTTTGGGATCCCAGTAGTCGCAGAGCCATCCGGTGTAATGGGGATGAAAATAAAAATGATCGGTTGTGGAAGGGCCAATTGCATTTTTATATGCTTTACCGGTATAGGTCACTACACCTGCAACAACATATTGTTTACCTGTCGTATTATCATAATCATAATAATCAATAAACATGGTCGTTGTCCAGGGAGACCAACAAGCGTTGTATAAGCCCGACCATGTAGCGTAAATGTAGTAATCACTACCATTGCTGCTGGCAGTATAAGTTGTTCCTTTGCTTTGATCAGGAATACTGTCCTTTCCCTGGGCAAGAACAGGATATGGAAAGAGAGCCGTGACCAAAAATAAAAGTCCTGAATAAAACTTTAATCGGAGTGTAAATTTTGTTTTCATAAGTGTCAAGTTTCACAAGGTTGTTTATGATAACTTGAATTAATATGATAACTTGAATTAATTAATGGCAAAGATAAAACTTTATTTTTAAACTGCAATGGATTTTCTTTAAAAATTTTCGGATTAATTTCAAACCACTTTTCAATAGCATCAAAAGGCGTTTTCACATTAAGTTCTTTTCTCAAACTTCCGTGCCTTCTATAAAGAATGTAAAACGTCAAAAACTTTAATAATCCTTTTTGCATTTCATCCTTATTATTGTATTCGGTTAGCTTAATCGTGTTATTTTTTATGATTCCGTTTGCTCTTTCAACCATCCCATTCGTTTTCGGAGTTGCGGGTTTTGTAAGCCTATGTTCAATATTATTTTTATCACAAATCACATCTAATTTAGATGGTTTTTGACAATAATGACCTGTTTTAGATTTTATCAATTTGTTAGTAAATTCAAGACCATTATCAGTAAGAACATGTGAAATTTCAAACGGGAAAAATGCTAAACATTTGTTCATAAAATCTTCAGCATTTTCAGATGTTTTAGCATCATACATTTCATAATACATGGTTCTTGTAGCCCTGTCTATTGCGACAAAAAGATAATATTTTATGCCGTCAAATTTCGGCAAATATGTTACGTCTATATGCAAATATCCAGGTTCATATTCCTTAAACTTTTTTGCTTTGTCTTTCTCCTTTTCCGGTACCTTATTTATTTTTTCATGAACAAAAGTTCTGTAAACAACACTTCTTGTAATACTGGAATTAGTTAGCAAAACCATCTCCAGTACTTCATCCAAGGGCAACCATGTAGACCTTCTTATTGATGAAATGAGTGTTTTCTCAAAATCATTCAATGCATAATGGATCGTATGCGGTCTTGAGCTTTTGTCTTCAAAATTTTCTCTATTTTTCCATTTACTAACCGTTGGTTCAGAAATTCCCAATTTGTTTGCTATCTGCCAATTTGTTAAATTGCTTTTGTTTATTTCCAAACGCATATGAATATTTGTCGTTGCGTTTGAGTGATACTCTTGCTTCATTTTCTTAAAATTTTAGTTATACAAATATAAGCAAGTTATCATTTTGGTGGAGCAGTCCTTTCTTTGTTTCGGTCGCTACGCTCCCTTCACAAAGAAAAGACTGCTCATTACACCATTAACAATGTGGTGAAACTTTACAGTTGAGTCTTCAAATATAAAGAAATAGCAGTCAGGAATTATTTTTCTTAAAGAAATAATAAAAACTTATCGGATTAACATTACACTTCCCTGTAATCGTTTATGCTCGATTATTCCATCCCTATTAACCTGCTGAAAGTCTGCAACCCAAAAGTATGTACCATTGGCAACCTTACTACCGTGATATTTTCCATCCCACTTTTCGTTTATATTGTTCAGGACTTTTAACACCTGGCCCCAACGGTTCAAGATTTCCATTTTGAATTTTGGGATGTTCTTTCCAACCGCATAAAAATAATCATTGTATCCGTCATTGTTGGGCGTAAAGACATTGGTCACCCAAAGTGAAGAACAGGCATCAATAATAATGGTATCCGACTTCGTTTCGCATGCACTGCTTACCTGCACCCAATAAGTACCTGAATCTCTAACAATATAATAGGAGAATCGTGAGCTGTCTTGCCATAAAAAGTCCTGATAATTAGACACTGCCTGCAACAAAACACTATCATCATCACAGAGATAACCGAGTGATTGAAGTTCCAAATTAACAGCAGGATAATAATTTAGCACAATCGTATCGCTGCCACTACAACCCAATGTATCAAAAACCGATACCCAGTATTTTCCTGTATCCGTCACAAAATAAACAGAATCCCGAGAGCCATCTTGCCATAAATATTGTTCAAATTTCGGGAAAGTCCTTAATATTTTTAAAGAATCTTCACAAATGAGTGTATCATTTCCTAATATTCCTTCCGGAACCTTGTCTATTAATAACTTCATCGAATCACGGGCTGAACAGTGGTTTGTATCTTGAATTTCAAGCCAATAAATACCGGCTGTATCAGCAATAAAAGAACTCAGATTCGATCCATCCTGCCATTGATATTTAGCATAGCCTAACGGCCCGTTAAGAAAGATATAATTGCCAAAACAAATGGTCGTGTCATTTCCAATGGAAAAATCAAAAGTCATATAAGTCTCTATATTTACAGAATCGGTAGCGCTGCATCCTGCAGAATCCGTAACCCGAACCCAATAGGTTCCCGATTCACCGGCAATCAATAATGTATCCTTACTGCCATCCTGCCAAAGGTAATCAGCGTAACCTCCCCCGGGTGAAAGAATAATGGAATCGCCATAGCAAAAAGAGGTATCGGGACCTAGACTAAAATTAATTGGCTTGCTATAGGCAATAACAATTGAATCGGATGCATCTCCACAACTATTGCCTACGGTGACCCAATATAAACCTGCTGTATCTACTTGAAAAATTGTATCATTTGAACCATCTTGCCACAAATAATAATCATAGCCTGAACCGGCATGAAGTATCAATGTCTGATTATTACAAAGAAAAGTGTCAACTCCTAAATTAACTTCCGGTAACGGTTTAATATAAATATTTTTTGTAACCAAATGTTTTATACCGTTATACCATGTTGTTAGGGTCACTGAATACCAACCTGGTGATGAAAAGACGTGAATTGGGTTTAGTTTTTTTGAAAAATTATTCGTCCCAGACAATGTATCTCCAAAATTCCACTGAACCGAATCAACACCTTGTCCGGTTAAGGTAAATAATGTTGAATCTCCAATACAATCCGGTTGCCATGTAAAATCAATTTGATAAAAATAACTTTGAATAAAATTGGGAAGTCCCCAGATACATTTTTTACCAGCCAAATAAAAACC
>CAYLJE010000105.1:0-8032 GCA_964383915.1 uncultured Rikenellaceae bacterium | reverse complement strand
TAGCCAACCATGGAAACAGAGAGTACATATTTCCCGGGAAAAACATTTTTTATTATGAAATATCCTGTACTGTCAGAAAAAGTACCTTGATCCGAAGGAAGAAGCAAAATATTAACCTCCGGCAGTGGAGCGTTGTCGGACCTGTCCCGAACCGTACCTGTTATGTTTTGCTGTGCAGTTACCTTCTGAAAAGGAATAAACAAACACAGTAAATATAGTGTAAAACCAAAAAGATATTTACGCATCATCTAAAAGCGAATCCCTCATTTTCATTTCAACGCCTGTTGATATGAATCAATTTACAATTATTCAGACTCCTTTTCAGGCTTTATTCCTAAATTTTTTAAGCCGGATATTGCCATATTACGTAGTGACAAATTTTTTGTTAATGAAAATGTATGATACAGCATTTTTATTGCCATTCCTTTATCCTCTTTTACCATATTATTTGCAATAGCAATATAAACCCTTACTGCCGCATCAATAATATCCTGATCCGGTTCTTTATAGTCCCACATTATAGGATTGAGCTTCCGGCAGTATTTCTTAATCTCAGGCATGGATTCATAGCTGCCTATATTTTCCATACCTTTAAGGGCTTTCATTTTAAGTTCTTTCTTTGTACTACCATTAAGAACCATATGATATTTCTCCAGCGCAATATCATAATCCTTTCTATCACGTTCATTATCAGCTTGTTTCAACATCTTTTCAGCCTCATCCGGATTAATAATTCCGGCCCTCTCCACGGGCTCCGGCTTATACAGGGTATCTTCCCTTATTATTTCAATAAAATTAATCACCGGGGCCTGGCTTATTTCAGGACTGGTAATTTCCGGTACAAGTGCAAGTGAAAAATTATTATCAACATTTATTCCCTTAAATTCCTTAATGACCGCTTTATTAACGCCTCCGGCTTCTTTCAGGATATCCGAATTTTTCATAACAATATTGTCCTGTATTTTAATATCGAACTTACGGTTAGTTGAAGGGGATACAAAACCAAGACGAACAGTAAATACTCCGGGTTTTTCGCCAAGAGAATCATCAATTAAAGGTATTTCGCATCTTAAAAAACCCACACATCCGGTGGTGAACAGCCATGGATAGTCTGTTCCGTCAATTTTTACGCCTTTGGAGTCATAAGAATAATAACCCATCCCCTTTAATATTTTTTCATGCAGGTCAAACCTTACTCCTGTCCTTCTGAAATTTTTAACATGCGTAATATCAGGACGCGGGTATCCAAACCATATTGTTCCATCGTTATCTCTTTTATCCCCCGGGGCTCCAAGATTGATTGCAAGATGTTTTACCGGGGTCATCGGACCATTACTTATATATAAACTCCATTCTTCGACATTCTCTTTTTTCTCAGGTTTCAATACAACCGTTGCTCTTAAAGGGAATGAACAGGTACACCCTGAGCTTGCTTCAGGAAAAAGCAAAAGGCCATTCCCCGGGATCATATTTATCAAGCATCCCGGCCGCGTAGCGCCATAATAGCTCATGCCTTTATCTTCTTTCAAATCATAATAAGCAGTGGTAGATGATCTGTAAAACAGACAGTTCTCATTAGCCGAAGTGATAGCACATGTATGTCCCGGCCTGTAAAATTCCCAGGGTACTTTTTCACCGGTGACCGGATGAACACGGGTTTTAATTTTTCCGGTAAAAAGATCACATTTACGTGGTTCAATAATAATCTCATCTTTAATAATCACCGGACGTACCATATAGTTTAACGGGCGTGACCACATCAATTTTCCATTTTTCGCTGATAATGCTGTTACTCTGTGCCATTTCAACTGACCGGCAGGGAATCTCCATTTGTCATGGAGACCATAACTACCAAAAAATACCAGGACATTATCTTTATAGGCAGACGCTGTTTCATCATCGCCACACCCTGACAAGTCAACTGCTTTTTCCCATTTTTCCCTTCCTGTCAAAGCATCAAGTGCATAAACAAGTCTGATATCAGCTTCATCCGGGCCCAATTTTATATCGGATTCCTCCCATTTGTCTTTCCGGATATAACTTTGCTTTCCCATCAATGCTTTTTGTTTCTGTAAGGGATTCACTGATTTTTCAGCAAAGAAAACAGTCTGATCACCAATACAAATGGTTATTTGAGCTATTTTCCTTCCCTTATGAACCCAAAGCGTTTTCCCCGTTTTAATATCTTTTGCAAATACTCCGTCACTTATCATCATTTTATCAGAAGTACCATGAAGACCCGTCACCCCTCCGCTCCAATCAGGGAAATTAGCAACGGGATGCCATTTTATTCCTTCTCTCTGAAAAGCTTTTTGTACTTCACCGGTATTTTGTGAAATCTGATACTTATAATATTCTAAAGCCAACATATCTGATGGTTTCAGGTCTTCTTTTTTTCTCCAGTTTCCATTTTTATCAACCAATGTATTAAATATCTGATTATATTCCTGTTTTAAAGGCATGGCCGTTGACCCGAACAGAATTGTATCTTCCAATGCGACATAACCCCAACGCCGGGATTTTCCTGTCCGGTCGGCAGGAAGGGTAAATGATCTTATATTTTCACCTGTTTCAATATTTAGCTGAAGACATCTACCATGCACAGCGACAAATAATCCATATTTATTAACTGCCATATTCCCTCCATCTGCATCAGCACGCACACGATTTGCCCCTATAATCTTTCGCTCCCATAGTAATGTCCCGTTATAAGCATTATAAGCTGTAATAACATTTTCTCCCTCAACAATCATTTTACCATCAAAAGCCAGAGGAGCTTCAGCCTTGGCATGTCTCTCAACCATTAACTGTGCCCCGGGGGCACCATACCAGAGCGTACTGAAAGGAGCCTTGACAATCCTATCATCAGAACAACAGGTATTTGCAGCATCAGCATATTGATGGGTCCATCCTCCGGCACCTGCCAGTTTTTTTCGTGTAATAATTATCCATTTACCATTCTCCCTTGTGATTACAGGCTTCTCAACATCAAAGTTCTTCCACTGATCCCCTATTTTCTCCAGCTCTGATGTTGATAGCGGCTTATTATTATCCTCCGGTTGTCCGAAACATATTTTTCCTCCAAATGGTTTTAACATCCTGAAAATTTCGTCCGGAGGCACATCGGTTTGGCCCGGTTTCGTAACATTTCCTGAAACAATCAGGTCGGCAAAATAATCAGGTAAAGAATTTACCGGCCAGTTTTCTACTATAACCCTCGACCCGTATAGCCCTGCCTGATCTAACCTCTTTTTTGCTTTTTGCACCTTGCCCGGATCATTTTCAATCCCCACAATATTCAAATCACTCTGTTTTGCAAGATCAAAAGCAAGCTGTCCTTCACCACAGTTCAAAACAAGGCAATATCCTTTTTTAATGGGAACTTCTTTTAAAATGTCTGACGCAGCTTTTTCATATACGGAATTTACTTTATTATCAGGAAAAGGAGAAACTGTTATTACCTGTTTAATTTTTTTCGGTATTTCTTCTTCTTTTTCCCCCGAATGACCTTTAAAACAATAAATAGGCCCCTTATCGCTGCTCACGATGAGTCTTTGATCTGATACGGAAAGGCCATTGGCCATTCCTTCAACGTTACTTCTCCACAGCTCTTTTCCTGTGACCTTATCCAGGCCCAGAACCATTCCTTTCCCACCTGCGATAACCTGATTGCCTGTCAGGATAATACTATGAAGATTTTTTTGTGGGAAGAACCATTCAGAGGATGATGCTTTCAGCTTTTCTTCCACGTTGGTTATTGAATCAAGTCTGCTGATAATTTTATCAGTCTTTTTATCTAATTCTTTTTTATTGAAAAATGTAGTTTTGTAAGCCATATTCTTTAATATCTCTGTCAATTGATTCTTCACTTTAATAACAGAATCAATTTTTTGTTGAATCACCGGATATTTGATACGATTGATAGCATATATTCCATCTTCATTGATAACATAGGAGACGTCTCCGGATACAACCATGTCGATCCCGGTAAAAGAGGCATATATATCTCCTTTTCTCTCTCCTGTTTCAACATTATAGGCTACTTTTGCAGGAATACCAACATTGTCCGTTCCGGCAATAAGTTCTCCCTGTGTGATCATCCCCCAGGCACCACCCTGACGACCTCCTGGATCCAGATAATAGAGAAACTTACCATTCATACGATCAAAGACGGCCGGCATGGCACGACCGGAAGGGACAAACAGCTTGTCCTCAGAGGCAATCAAATAACTCTGTGGTGACACACCTCCATAGTCCAGATCAAAAGAATTATCATCAAGATTATCATTTTTCCATATTATATTACCATTTTTTGCATTTAGTGCGCAAATATACAAGCCGTCATACGGAAACACCCCTGCCCCGAAATATACTGTTCCGTCTTTAACAAGTACACTGGTCCTGATCGGCCAGAGAGATATCATCTTTCCATTTCCAAGGACCTTCTTATCTTTTGGACCCGGGCGGTATTTCCAGATCAGCTCTCCATTCTTAGCCTTCAGACAATATACATGACCATCATCAGAGCCAAAATAAATCCGGTTATTCCATATTGCAGGCGAGAAGCGTACAGGTCCTTCCGAGTAGAATACCCACTTTTCTTTTCCTGTAGAGATATCTAAAGCATAAACCTTATTGTCAACTGAAGAACCAAAACAGGCTATGCCGTCTGCTGCAGAAACATAGTAAGTATCATCATAATCCACTCTCGGCGTTTCTGCTGCCGGCAGGCTCCAGGCTCGTTGAGGCGGATGAGCCGGTATATAGGTCCAGTCAAGGACCAGTCCGGATGATAACTTCTCTGCCGTTATTCCGCTTCTTGCACCATCATGACGATAGGTTGGCCATCCATAATGACGATTATTTCTGGTACAACCTATAATAGTGACATATATGATTATTAAACACCAAAAAATAATCTTTCCGAGACTATCCCTTCTCTTCTTGAACTTTAAAAATACTGGTTTCATGGCATAAAATATTAATTTAAAAACTTAAGCAATTTCCCCTTTGTTCAGATATAAAATGCGATCAGCGTACCTATCTGCATCTTTCCCGTGAGTGACAAAAATCACCGTACCCCCCGTTTGATTATAGTCTTTTAAAATGTTATTTACCTCCAGAGAATTCTCAGGATCAAGATTCCCTGTTGGTTCGTCAGCCAGGATTATTCCAGGTTGATGGATAAGGGCTCTGGCCAGGGCAACCCGCTGGCGTTCGCCGGCACTTAACTCCGAAGGTTTATGAAATATGCGATTTGCCAGACCTAATTGTTCTGCCAGTTTTATTGCTTTACTCTGCCTGGTTTTATCCTTTTCTATTCCGGGAGAAAGCATAATATTCTCAATGATATTTAAATACGGTATAAGATAAAACATCTGAAAAACAAATCCTATATTTAGCGCTCTGAACTTAGTACGTCCACGTTCATTCATTGAATACAGGTTTTTGTTTTCAATCTTAATAAAACCTGATGAAGGCTGCAACATCCCTCCGATACTCAGTAGAAGTGTTGTCTTCCCACTTCCGCTTGGCCCCCTGACAACAATAAATTCCCCTTCCTTTACCCGGTAGTTGATATTTTTCAGTGCACTCACCTGCTTTGGCGGCAACCCGAATATTTTGGTAACTTTTTCAAGACGGATCATCTTATTCCTTTTTTAATGTTATTGCCGGATCTTTTAAAATAGCAACCATTATAGGTAAAAGAGATGCAATGGAGGAAAAGACAGGGGCAATGACTACAGACCAGACCAGAAGCGAATAAATTGGTTTGATTGTATTTGCAGTAATTTTGAAAATTCCGGGACCCAGTTCCAATGCCAGAAGTGTCCCTATCACATAACCCAGGACAGCGCTTATTATTCCAATGATCATAGCTTTCCCGATAAAAAGTTCTGCGATCCTGAACCCACTATGCCCGATTGCCCGTAATATCCCTGTTTCGAACTGCCTTTCCCTGGCATTCATCATGGCAAGCACCCCAATCCAGATAGCTATCACGATAATTAAAAAAATAGTGATTACCGCAAAATATTTTTCAAGCATATGCCTCTGTTTTTCCCGTGCATTGGCAATGGTAGTATTAATAATCACTTTTGATTCGGGAAGTACCTGGCTTAACTGTCTCCTTATCATTTGCAACTGGGATCCCTGTTCAGCAGGGTTATAAGAACAAAGACAATCAAGTGCCATAATCTCATTTATTTTCCCATTCAAATTAAGCAGGGCCTGGAACTCCGGTAAAAAACCATAAATCTTAATATCATCCATACTTCCCGTTTCGGAAAGAGTTTTAGCTACGGTAAAGGATTTGTTGTGTATTTTAATTGTATCGCCCTGGTGAATCTGCCGGTCATTTGCCACTTCATATCCAAGATATACAGTCCCCGGTTTTATACTAAAGATCATAGGCGTTTTTTTCTTCCCCGAGGGTTCGATTTCGGGAGCAATACCGGTGAGGATCACATCTTCCCCATGCCATGTGATCTTTTTATATAAAGTTGCCGTTAAATGAGCAAAAGAGAAATTTTTAAACTTCCAAAACCGGTTAACATATTCTTCCGGCATAAAATAATCCGAGTATCCTTTTGTCCAAAATGTATTCATATCAGTTCCTTTAGGAATAATCCGCAGATTAAATCCCATGTCCCGTGTCAGGCGGATAGTCTCTCTTTTAGATGCTTCATTGGCCGTAAAAAATGATACAAAAAAAGCCACAGCAAAAGTCACTGCTAATAAGGCAAGAAAGAAATTTAACTTCCGATGTATAATCTCTTTATATATAAGTTTTAATAACATAAGACAAATAATTTATCTGCTTACCGGACAATATTTTTTCGTTTATATTTTATAAACAAAAATACACCTATAACAAAAACTATAAGCAGGATACCTCCAAAATCCATTAAAATTGTTCTGAAAACCATATTATTCTTTGCTATTTTCGTCTGATAAAAAGACTTGCGTATATCAGAGGCTGATATCTTTGAAACATTCTCACGACTTTTTACAATCTTAAGTTTTCCTTCAGAATACCCTAACAGATTGTCTCCCAAAGGAATCAAGGGGTTTTCAGGATTTAGTTTCACTGAAAGTATCTGACTCATTTCGGATTTGACCAGCGGACTTTCCACATCAAAACCAAGATATTTAGCCAGCGTAGATTGTACCGAAGGACCCCACCGCATAGGAATCATTCTTCCAAGCATCCATGAATTATCCAGTCCGCATTCACAATCAGCACCAACAATAGTGAGAAGATTAGATATCTTATTTTTGGTAACATCCTCCCCCTGTAGAACAGGTCCCATAATTCTGCCTCTTCCGTAAATAATCGCGACAGAAGGCTCATCGGTTTCTTCCTCTGTAATGCCAAGGCTCATAAGTAGTATTTTTTCATCAGAAGTATTTTTGTACGGCATAACCAAAATGTCAGGCGGGGAGTTTACTATTTTAGGCATTTGATCTAATGTCATTGTAATTTCCCTAATCACTTCATTTACTTTCCTGATAACACTCTTGTTTTTTAATTTATTCTTTCCTTCAACTACCAAAACCACACAATAGGCGTGGAGAAGCTTCTTCTTAACAGATTCACGAAATGGGGAAGAAACAAGATTCTCAAGCTTTATCCAGACAGATTCATTTAAAGACCGTCCCGGAATATTAAAAGAGTAAAACATAGATTCCCCTTCGGGTAAAACAAACACAGCAGAAGGAAAAGTTCTTATATTATATTTTTTTATATAATCCATAGTTGCAGAAGTTTTTTCTTTATCTACATTAACCAGTTTTGTTTCTACGTTAGACTCATTAAAAAGAATGTATGATAACTTTTTAACCATTGATATATCTTTTCCCGACGTTTCTGCATTTGTAAAAACATATAAATAGTAAGGCAAAGAACCAATATCTGAAAAACCTATTTCACGGACAGTATAGCGGCAGGCAAATGTGTTCAATGAGAAAGAAAAGATGACAAAAAAAATGAAAAAGATACAGTTCAGAAAGAAAGTTTTCATACATTAAA
>CAYLJE010000104.1:0-8147 GCA_964383915.1 uncultured Rikenellaceae bacterium | reverse complement strand
GATGCCGGTATCTTCTATCCAGATTCGGGAAGAGATGGTGAGGTCTTCTCCGTTGAAGGACTTATCGAGGTTCAGGTGCCGGGTAAGCTTGCCGGGGCCGTTATAATCCGCGATGCCCCTGATGAGCACCGCTTCGGGATGATCAGGCGGGCCGGTGACGATATTCATCATCCAGTACATGCCATAGATCAGATAAACATACAGAACACCTCCCGGAAGATACATGGTCTCTGTCCGGGGGGTACGGCCTTTGCTGGCATGACAGGCCAGATCTTCTTCTCCGCTATAGGCTTCTACCTCGGTGATCTTATATTTTGCTATCTTACCATTGTGGAACCGGCGCACCAGATATTTTCCCAATAGGTCCGGAGCCACCTTCAGGACATCCCGGCGGAAAAAAGAATGATCTAACCGATGGCGATTCATGAGTATATATATATTAATAAGGTATCCTGCTTTCAGAATTCTCCCATTGTCTGAAAGGACTGTTCCGTTCTTTCAGTAGAATGTGACGATGGGGTAAATGACGTTGTTCCGGTGGGAGGGATAATTCTGAATAGATCATTGAATCTCTAAAACCGGCTTCTGTTGCTTTTTCCCGGGAAGCAGCAAAGACAACCCTGTCAATATTGGCCCAGTAAATGGCTCCCAGACACATTGGACAGGGTTCGCAGGAAGCATATAGAACCGTGCCTGAAAGATCAAAAGTTTTCAATTTTGCAGCACTCTGTCTGATTACATTCACTTCGGCATGGGCCGTAGGATCATTATCGGATGTTACTGTATTTCCTGAGCGGGATATTATCTTCCCGTTTTGTACCAGTACAGCCCCGAAGGGCCCCCCTCCTTTTTTCACGCTTTTTTCAGCTTCCTCTATGGCTTCTTTTAAGAAAATTTTATCCCTGTTCTCTTCCATTGTTTTTATTTTATTTATTTATTATTTTTCTTTTGTTTGTATGGTTCCTTCCAAAGATAAGAAGGGAGTAAAAAAAGACGACAAAATATACACCGGCCTGTGTCTCCAGCGTATCTTCATATAACATGGACAGGGCTGCAATCAGCAGGAAGATTACAGCTAAAAAATCATTTTGTTTCTTTTCCCATAAGAGAGGGGAGAAAAAAGCAAACAGGAAGTAAACAAACCCGAATATGCCGTAGGTGATCCAATAAGTAAGATATTGATTATGGGCACGTAAACGCCAGGCCGGAGAAAGCCTGGTATGATCTTTTTGATAATACTTTTCAAACATGTCAGGGACGTCACCTGTTCCCACACCAAACCAGAAATGGTCTTTTACGATAAACCAGCCTGTTTTCAGGTATGCCAGACGTTGGGTATAGGAATGACCGGAGATATTGCCGTTTTTATATTGCGAAAGCTCCCATAAAATCCGGTAGAAATAGGGATATAGGGAAAAGCGGTCGGCAAACAGGTAGTTGGTCAATCCGTTCTCAACATTTTGAATATCTTCCGTGCTCATCCGGGAAAACCCTGCCGAATCTTTCCGCAGTCCCTTAGAGGTCATATACCGGATAAGGGTCATGTGCAATTCCTGATTCCTGTGATCTTTTTCGTTATAAGAAAGCTTGCTGGCATGATTCCATGCTTTTTTCAGTTCTTTTTCACAAAGATAGGCCCGGATATAGTGCCCGTTCTCCGTTTCAGTAAGATTATGTGGTTCGTCATACCTGTTTCCGTTCATGGTGCGTGTATCGGCTGTATATTGTGGCGGAGGGTCTTTCATATTGAATTTGTCCGTAGCATGGGTGATCCAGGTGGCAGAAAACAGAACCCCGGTAATGGCCAGGATGATGATAAAATATTTTAGCATGAAATTCTCAGTTTTCCGGATAAGAAAAATAAGCAGGATGATAAAGAAGAGGCCCAGCATTAGAAATCCGGTAACCGCTTTTAACACAAAAAGAAAAAATGAAAACCAGAAAATAGAAGCCAGGCAGAAAGCTTTTTCTGTTCCGGAAAGTTCTTCGTCTGTCAATAAAAACCAGAGAAGCATAGGCAGGGCGAGGCCCAGGAGCAGAGCCAGCCTGATGTGTGAGATAAACAGAGAAATATTGCGTATGTTGTTGACCGGAACAGGAAGGTATCCGAGCAATGCTACAAATCCAGAAAGAGTTGCTGCCCACAGGCCCAACAGCATGCCTGCAATGATAATCTTCAGTTCTTTACTGTTTAAATCGTCGGAGGTGCCAATAAGTATGGGAAGTACCAAAATGGGTGCCTTGATCACAATGTCATGCCAGGCATAAGAGAAGTTAGTGGTATTTATAAGTCCGGCGAGGCATAGTAAAAAAATGGAACTAAATACGATAAGTCCGGGCCGGCTGAACAGATTGCTCTTTTTTTGGTTAAAGTCCCCTTCCAGCAACCAGTTACCAAGGACAATAATAGTCCCCAGGCTAACACCAAAAGGAGATACAGGCAGGGAAAAGGCAATAAGAAACAACCCTGCCAGAAACATATTCCGGTAGTTTAATATGCGATGCTTAAAAATCAACACGCAGCAAAATTGCATAAAAAATTGCAATGTAAGGATGGGTTTCTTTGAAAACAGAATGAAATATGTCCGGCATGGATAAAATAAAGAACAGATTTTTATTGTAAAAAGAAAAAGATTTGTATTTTTGCAATCCACAAAAAAGCGGTTGTGGCTGTATGTATGTGTTAATTAAAAAATTAAGGCGAAAGTGAATACGTTGAGTTATAGAACTGTTTCGGCGAATAAAGATACGATTGAAAAAGAGTGGGTTGTGGTAGATGCCACAGACCAGGTTTTAGGTCGGTTGGCATCAAGGATTGCCTTGATTCTTCGGGGGAAAACGAAACCGGGTTTCACTCCGCATGTTGATGGAGGAGATCATGTGATTGTTATCAATGCCGAAAAAGTAAGGTTGACAGGCAACAAATGGGAGGATAAACAATATGTCCGGTATTCGGGATATCCGGGAGGACAGCGCATGATTAATCCTGCGGATCTGATGAAGAGAAATCCTATTGCAGTGGTAGAAAAGGCCATCAGGGGAATGTTACCAAAAAACCGTTTGGGGCGTGCCATCTTTAGTGCTGACCTGCACGTGTATGCCGGGCCGGAACACCCACATGAAGCACAGAAACCAAAAATTATTGACATTAATACAATCAAATAAAGAGAATGGAAGTAATTAAAGCCATAGGCCGTAGAAAAGCGGCTGTTGCCAGGGTAAATTTAGCAGAAGGGAAAGGAAACATTACTATCAACAAAAGATCACTGGAAAATTATTTTCCTTCAAAATTACTGCAATATGTGGTAAAACAGCCGCTGAATCTGTTTGAAGCGGAAAACAAATACGATATCAAAGTAGTACTGGATGGCGGTGGATACAAAGGCCAGTCTGAAGCTTTGCGTCTCGCCATTGCCCGTGCACTGGTAGAAATAGACCCCGAAAACAAATCTGCCCTCCGGTCACAGGGTTTTCTGACCAGGGATCCGCGTGAGGTGGAACGTAAAAAACCAGGACAGCCAAAAGCACGGAAGAGATTCCAGTTCAGCAAACGTTAAGATCTCTGCGATCATGTTTAGTATCTAAATTGCCGTGACTTCCGCTTTTGGGACTACCCGGTAATTGATAAATCAGAATGTAAACATAAATCAACAAATATATGCGTAAAACAAACTTTCAGGAATTACTTGAAGCAGGGGTTCATTTTGGCCATCTGAAACGGAAATGGAATCCCAAAATGGCTCCTTATATCTTTATGGAGAGAAACGGAATTCACATTATTGATCTTGAAAAAACACTGGTTAAACTTGATGAAGCTGGCAATGCCTTAAAACAGATCGCAAAATCAGGAAGGAAAATTCTGTTTGTGGCTACCAAAAAACAGGCAAAAGATCTTGTGGCCGAACGGATTAAAACAACCGGCATGCCTTATGTGACGGAACGCTGGCCCGGTGGGATGCTGACTAACTTCCCGACCATCCGGAAAGCCGTTAAAAAAATGGCCTCTATTGATAAAATGGCTGCCGACGGAACCTTTCAGAATATGTCGAAACGTGAACGTCTGCAGGTCATGAGACAACGTGCCAAACTAGAGAAAAACCTGGGAAGTATTGCCGATATGACACGTCTTCCGGCAGCACTGTTTGTTGTGGATGTGATGAAAGAATATATTGCTGTCAGGGAAGCCAACCGTCTGTCAGTTCCTGTATTTGCTATGGTAGATACCAACTCGGATCCTACAAATATAGATTTTCCTGTTCCGGCTAATGATGATGCTTCCAAATCTATTGCTCTGATTATTGATGTACTGGCTAGTGCTATTGAAGAAGGTTTGGAAGAACGGAAAATGGAAAAAGAGAAAAGTGTCTCCGAAGCAAAGCAGAAAAAAGAAAAAGCCGAAGTTAAAAAAGAGAAAGTCCCCGGAGTCGAAAAGAAAAAAGTAGTAGATGAGGAGAAAAAGAAAGAAACTCCGGTTGAAGGAAAGAAAACACCGGCGCGGAAAAGAACTACAGCACGGAAGATTGTAGCTAAACAGACAACAGAATCTGTTGACAAAAGAGTTGTGACCAAGGAAGCAGAACCCGCTGTCACTGCAAAAACGGAAGACGAACAAGCTTCAAAAGAATAGTTTTTGGAAAACGCAGATTAAAAACAAAAAAATATAATTATCATGGGAATAATTACTGCTGCTGATGTCAGTAAATTAAGGAAAATGACAGGCGCCGGGATGATGAATTGCAAAAAGGCACTCCAGGAAGCTGATGGTGATTTCGAAAAAGCTGTAGAGATTATCCGTGAAAAAGGCCAGGCTATCGCAAACAAACGGGCTGATCGTGAAGCTGGCGAGGGAGCTGTCCTGGCTGGCACCACCGAAGATAAAAAGCAGGGGGCTATGATCGTTCTGAACTGTGAAACGGACTTTGTGGCTAAAAATGAGAAATTTGTTGAATTTGCAAGGAGCATTCTCAAAAAAGCATTGGAAACCAAACCGGCAGACCTGGAAGCTTTAAAGAATACAAAGCTGGTGGGAGAAACGGTTGCAAAAACTATTACTGAACAAATAGGAATCATCGGAGAAAAAATAGCGTTGACTTATTATGAGAAAATGGAAGCTGCTTATATCCAGCCCTATATTCATCCGGGAAATAAACTCGCTTCGATGGTGGGCTTTAATAAAGAAAACGTAGAGCTGCAAGTGGCCAAAGATATTGCCATGCAGGTGGCTGCTATGAGTCCGGTGGCTGTGGATAAAGAGGATGTACCCCCGGAAGTGGTAGCAAAAGAAAAAGAGATAGGCCGGGAACAGGCACGGCAGGAAGGGAAACCCGAAAATCTGCTGGACCGGATTGCTGAGGGGAAATTGAAAAAATTCTTCAGAGAAAGCACGTTGCTGAATCAGGACTTTATCAAAGACAGTAAAAAAGATATACGTACTTACCTGAATGAATATGATAAAGAATTGAAAGTCACAGGGTTTCTGAGATATTCGCTTAATGTGTAGCTGTTTTTCGAGAAAAGATAAATGGCCGTTTGCCTTGGGTAAACGGCTTTTTTTTACCCGAAAGTTTTTTTACTTTCGTTCCGGTCAAAGAAAATGATGATGATAAAGTATAAAAGAGTCTTATTGAAACTAAGCGGAGAGGCTTTGATGGGTTCCCGGCCTTCAGGAATCGATCCTGCTGTCCTGGGTGGTTATGCCGGACAGATTAAAGAGATCGTTGAAATGGGTGTGGAAACAGGGATTGTGATCGGGGGTGGCAATATCTTCCGGGGTGCTCCGGGGGCAGCCGGCGGAGTTGACCGGGTGACCGGTGACAGGATGGGTATGCTGGCGACGGTAATAAACGGGCTTGCCCTACAGGCTGTCCTGGGGAATAAGGGTGTGCCCTGCCGGTTATTTACCTCGGTAAAAATAGAGTCAGTGGGACAACGTTTTGTGAAAGAAGAGGTACTCCACTCGATGAAGCAAAAGGAAGTGGCCATCTTTTCCGGCGGCACCGGTAATCCGTTTTTTACCACGGATACAGCGGCAACACTAAGGGCATTAGAAATGTCGGCTGAGGTGATGTTGAAAGGCACTCGTGTAGATGGGGTCTTTTCGGATGACCCGGAAAAGAATCCACAAGCGCAGAAATACGAAGATCTTACTTTTGACGAAGCTTATGATGAGGGATTGAAGATCATGGATCTCACTGCTTTTACCATGTGCCGTGAAAATAATCTGCCTGTGATTGTCTATAATATGAATAAACCCGGGAATCTGAAGAAAATTATCCTTGGGAAAAATCCCGGGACACTGATCCATAGGTAATTTCGATAAAATTCTTTACTTTTGTTAAAAGAAACTTAAAAAATACTGTTTATGGATGATGATGTTCAGTTATTTTTAGAAGAAACCAGGGAGAAAATGGAAAATGCCCTGACCCATCTGGAACATGAACTGGCCAAACTCAGGGCCGGGAAAGCCAATCCGACGATGCTGGATGGGATTTTTGTGGTTTATTATGGGAACAATACCCCGTTGCATCAGGTGTCTAATATTAATACGCCGGATGCCAGGTCTATTACTGTTCAGCCTTGGGAAAAAAATATGTTGGGAGTTATTGAAAAAGCCATCTTCGCTGCGAACATTGGGCTTACACCGATTAACAACGGGGAGGTGATCCGGATAAATATTCCCCCATTGACGGAGGAAAGAAGAACCCAATTGGTGAAACAGGTAAAAGCCGAGGGAGAAAATACCAAAGTAGGAGTCAGAAATGCCCGTAAATGGGTGAAAGATGAGTTGAAAAAATTGCAAAAGGAAGGCCTGCCTGAGGACGATGAAAAAGAGGCCGAAGAGGAAGTTCAAAAACTTACGGATGATTATACGAAGAAAGTGGACGAGATCGTCGAGAAAAAGGAGAAGGATATTATGACCATATAAAAAAGAAGCTCCCATAAGAGCTTCTTTTTTATATGCCTGTTATTTTCGCGGGATAAAAGACATCACATATCTGGCATGTTGTTTTACCAGGTCTTCTGAGAAATAATCCCTGTGGTATTTGTTTTTTACGTACAGGGGCGTTTGATTTCCATAGAAATCACTGGCTGGAACGCCGCTTTCTCCCGTAGGGATAATGGTCTGGCTGTTGTCCCAGTCTCCTGCGATGTAGATATGTCTTTGTGATGCGCCGTGATTGATTTTAAAAGGTTCGGTAAGCGGATAGGCATAAGGGCATACGGTGTGGAAACTCCCACCGACGGGATAGGGGCCTTTGTTTAGATGGAAAATATAGTTTAGCATTCTAACCTTACCCAGGGGATGTTCCAGGGTGAGATAATGAACTTTTCCCCAGGTCCAGTAAGCAGGTTTATTGCCATAGCGTTCACTGATCTCTTTCATGGCAGCGTGAAAGGAACGTAGCACAATCTCTCCGAAGGTCTCATGTATTTTTTTAGTACGGATATCATCTAACCAGTCGGAAGTAGGATTAAACCATATATTCTCAAACAGGGTTCTATAAAGGGACACATTTTGCAGAAACTCTTTTGTCAGGTCGGATCCCAACTCGTCCTGCACCGTCTCCTCGAGGAAATGCTTATAAAAAACCTCAAAGATCAGTGGGGCCTGGTTGTCGGCGGACATATCACCTTCCCAATACTGCAAAACCTTCAGTGCCCTTTGCTCAACAGGAGAGAGCCTTGTTCGTCCGGCACTTAACACGCGAACCACCGCCGGTACCACATTCTCTGCCAGTTTGGAATGTTGATCTGCCTGCATTTTTTCAAAATATTCCAAAGAGAGTCTTTTCTTTGCATTTAACATTTCACGTATGCGGAAAATACGGTAATACTGGGCATAATAGGTTCCGATGTAATAAGGATAATCATCGCCGGTGGTTTTATTATTGGCAGAAGAAACCTGATGGTCAGGCGGATTATATACATGGGGTAACAAGTCAAACGGGATGAAACCGGTCCAATCATATAAGCTGGTATCTCCGGGACGGATCATATATCCCGGACCTTTCCGAATGGGGACACCTCCCCCGGCATATAATCCGATATTTCCCTGTGTATCGGCATATATAAAATTCTGACTGACACATTTAAAGTAACGAAGGCCTTTTTTGAAGGCATCCCAGTTTTTTCCTCTGTTGATCAGG
>CAYLJE010000103.1:0-8265 GCA_964383915.1 uncultured Rikenellaceae bacterium | reverse complement strand
TAACGGTATCGCTGATACTGGAACATTTCCCGGAATAAACAAAACGGCGATAAAAGGTAGTATCATCTAAGGAGGGAGGTTGATAAAAATCCCCTGTATTCATTCCTGTTGCCGGTGTAAAAATTACATCATCTGTGCTTTCTTCCCAAAAATAAGTATAGGTTCCATCACCCCCTTTAGGCGATGCAAACACAGGCACAATAACATCCGGGATTTGCCCGTGACAAATAATCGTATCAAAGCCAAATTCATTCTGAATAATCTCGGGCTGAACAATTATCGTAAGTATTTTGCTAATATCCGTGATGGGTGTGGGCAGTGTGCTATCCGTTACTATTCGCCTGTAATAAGTAGTATCATAAAGAGGGATATTCAAATTCAGGTTTGCCCCTGTCTCTCCGGACAAAGGGGCCCAGGCTACTTTGTCACTACTGTTTTCCCATGCATAATGATAGGGTACAACACCCCCCCTCGGATTTGACCCTAATATTTCAGGGATAGTCTCTCCTTCACAAAGAGTATCTGAATATTCACCCGTTGTGGCAGCAAAAATAGAATTAAATAGAAAACCCGATAATACAAAATGCAGGTCATTGGCTTCAATACCTGTAGTTCCGCTATTTCCAAAATATGCTCCGCACGACGATCCCCCGAAATAACTTCCTCCATTCCCCTCGCTTACATCCACATGAAGATTTCCCAAAGTAGCATTATTATTGTGCCAGACCAGGCCGCCGCCGCCACCACCACCGGGGCCTGAACATACCGTACCGTTGGTTCCTCCGCCATCACCCCCTTTGGCCTCGACAGTCACATCCGTTTTGTAGTAATCAACATCCAGCAATACCGATCCTCCGGCACCGCCACCGCCTCCTGCTGCCGTAGCAAGTGCAATCACCGTTGCTCCGTTAGCCCGGATCACATGATTATTCCCCACAAGGGTATCTACGAGTAAGATTACAATGCCTCCGCCTCTTCCTCCGGCAGTAGCAGTAAGTCCGCCGGATTGATCTCCGGATCCGCCGCCGCCCCCCATAAAAATCCTGTTTTCTGTTTCCCAGCCAATCACTCCATCCAGTGAATAGCCGCCAGCCCCACCAATAGAGTAAGGAGTTTCACAGTAAGAAGATTCAGTCCCGCCATCGCCCCCTTTTCCAAAATTAGCGCCACCACCGCCGCCCGAATGTCTTGCATTTCCGCCACCCCCACCGGTAAACAAGGGACCTCTTCCTCTGGCATAACCGGGATACAAAGGATGTCCGATAATCTCCGCATAAGAAGCAACTCCTTCCCCCTTGGATCCGGCACTATCAGAAAAAACAGAATAATATAAAGAACTATATTCCAGCGAGTCCGTACTGCCACAGTCTCCATTTCCGGCAACAGGCATTCCCCCGGTAAAGCCTTTTCCACTGACGTCAATATCCCCATTCAGCGTGAGGGTATTGCCGACAAAAATAGCCACTACCCCGCCTGTACCTGTGGTACTATCCCACGTTTGACAGGTTAACATCCCTTTAATCACCGCATTACTATAACCAGGTACCCGGATCAATTGTAACGCCCCTTTTATTTCATAGGTGTTGGTTAAGTCTGCGGTAAAAACTACCTGGTTTCCGCTGATGTTTTGTATAATAAGAAACTCATATTTCCCGGTGTTATATGAGTTTTGCTTACTTCCAAAATTCTTATCAACCAGAATGCCTACTCCTTTCATTTGCTCCAGCAGTACAGTATCTCCCACAGAAAAAGCAGAAGCATTTGTCACAGACACTTTGTCCGTCCCATCGACGGAAACCACCTTGACATAATCATTTACAACACCGGAAATAGCAGTCTGCGCATGTCCAACGGCAACAAAAAACAAAAAAAAGATCACAAAAAAAATGAAAAATTGCTTTTTTCTAAACACCGGCACTTATTTAAGTAATTAACAAAAATAAACAAAACCTTCGTTTTAACAATTGGCACCATAAGAAATTTAATTCTGTTTTTATGATTAATTTTAATAATAATAAAGAGGTAATTCAACAATAAAAGTTGTCCCTGATCCCGGGTTCGGTTCAAACCGGACACTTCCGCCGGTATCTTCAACAATCTTTTTTACAATAGCCAGTCCCATGCCCATGCCACTTGACCTGGTGGTAAAATTAGGCTCAAAAAGTTTATCCTCCAGTCCTTCCGGAATGCCTGCTCCGTTATCCCGGACATACACCCTGACTTTATGCTTTTCTTTAAGCAAACGGACAAATACCTCTATCTTTCCGTTTTTTCTGCCAGAAAGAGACTGCACTGCATTCTTTAACAGATTTGTAAAAACACTTTTCAATAATTCTTTGTCGGCAAAAACCCTGAGCTCTTCCCGTGCCGAAGATTGCAGATCAAAAACGATCTCATGCTGTGCACGGAAAAGAATAATAGTATCCTTTAACAACTGTATTAATTGAACTGGTTCATTTTTCATTTTCGGCAACCTGGCAAAATTGGAAAAAGCCGAAGCAATATAAGAAAGTCTGTCTATTTGCTCAATCAGTGTCCGGGTCAGCTTATCTAACTGTATATTAAAATCCTCCTTTTTGTCTTCCCAGGATCGCCGTAATTGCTGAACACTTAATTTCATGGGAGTCAAAGGATTTTTAATTTCATGTGCAATTTGCTTGGCCATCTCCCTCCAGGCAGTTTCCCTTTCAGACTTTGTCAACAATTCCACATTCTTGGCCAGTTCGTCAATCATACGGTTGTAAGCATCTACCAGGCTGCCAATTTCATCATTCCCTTTATACACTATATGTTCATATTCTTTCCCCAGCCTGAACCTGCCAATCTTTTCCTGAATGATACGGAGCGGATTGGTAATTTTGTCAGATATAATCACTGCTATTATAATGGTAATCAGAATCAGGACAACCATATAATTAATTATCCAGACGATCATATTAGATACCTCATGTGTCAATACATATTGTTTTGTAAAATAGGGCAGATTCAGGTAAGCCAGAAGATGACCTTCGCTGTTAAGAAAGGGCATATAGGCAGACAAAAAACGTAAATTTCCAAGTGACTCCTTTTGAACAAACTCAGATTGCTTCAATACCGACAACTGATAATATGCTTCTTCATTCATTCGTTCCCCCGTTAGTTTCTTTTCAAATATCTCCGGTCTGGATGTTGCCAGTAGTAAACCGTTGGAATCAAATAAATTAATATCGGAATAAAAGACATTGGAAAATTTTACCAATAAATCATTCAAACTGGCATATTGCGGAGACGACCAGTTTCTGTCCAGTTTTTTTTCATAAGTGAGTTTATGCTCCAGTTCAACATATACGCTCAATATCTTTTCCGTCAGATTCTTAAAATGATTCGCCTGAAATTGCCTGATATTATAAATTACCGAAGCTGAACCTATGAATAGCAGAGTAAACAAAAGCAATGAAACCATCCATAACTGAATCTTCTGCTTGAGGAGTTTGGTATGAAATTGTATCCTTACCGGGAAAACACTGCGACTGAAAGTGATCAGAAAAAACAAAAAGAAAAAAATAAAAAAATAAGAAAATGAGACAAGATAATCCTTAAAATGCCTGACCGGGAAGCTTAGAACAACACTTACCGGGGTGTTCTCATGGTAAATAAGATGATTGTACCCATTCAAACGCACAAAAGAAAAAGCCTTCCCTCCGTGGATAAACATCTTGTCTGTCAAACCATATTGATATTTCCCGTTTTGAGCAACCAAATGGCCATTATAATATTTGGCATAAGAATAGTTTTCTGATTGCAATTCCATGGATGTAGCTTTGTCCAGCAGTAATTCAGGATACCCTAACTGCTCATATAATAACCGGGAATCAAGCTGTAAGAACAACCCATTAGAATCTCCGGTTTCCCTGGAAGGAAAATAAAAAGCTCCAAAATAGCTTATCTGCCCATTCTGATTATCCAGATAATAAAACCGGGTATCCCACAAGGGAGTCCCGATTGTGTTGATCAGGTTTTGAAAAAAATGAAAACAAGGCTCTTCATTTTCTTCGTTAACATACAACCCGGTGCCTGGTGTACAAAGATATACCGACAAATCATACTTGTTCCAGTAGCCTTTAAAATACCTCATTGTCAGATACTGAAAGATATTATTAACATCCCTGTTATTGAATGAATTTTTCTTCATAATAAATTTCAGCTCCGGATCCTTCTTTATAGAACTGCTAAGTTCGCCCATCATCAGCTCTGCAACAGGATCATGTTCTGCCCCAAGATTAACAGCCAGAACTTTTCCATTCTTCTTTTCCTTTACATAAGATTGATTCACAACAAACAAGGTAGCATACAACCCGGTTAACACCGAAACCATAATCAATCCAGCATACATCGACTTTTGCTTCAACCAGAGCGCCATGACGACCAAAATGAATGTAAGAATTACAGGATAAGAAATATGAAACCCCAACAAAAATTCAGCGACCATAAAAGATAGTAGAGACCCGGTAAAGAACAACAGAATGACCCCCGGAGATAAAGAGAGTACTAAAAGCAGAATCCTGTCAGTAAACAGAATAAATGCCATAAAAAGCAAACCTACAGAAATAATCCCTACAATAGAAAAAATATTTATATTCAATATTTTATAAGGCTCAAAGCTCAGGCTGGAGTTCATAATCAATTGATACGATAACTCAGTAACCCCTGAAAAAAAGATTCCCGAAAAGAAGAATCCGGCCAATAGATATGCCGGGAACAATTTTTTGCTGGCTATTATTTTTTCTGTTGGAAAAACAAGCCAGTACAAATAAAATAAAAAGAAAACAAATACCGAACAGATAAATAAATCACCAAGGGAAGGGATCCAGTCAGATAAAGCAAAATAATAAGGTGAGAACAGGGAAAGAGAATGTATCGAATGAGGAATTTCCCAATGTACTATCACAAAAATCAGAAACACAAACACAAAAAACAGGAAAAAGAGCACGAGCCTTCCTCTGGAAGGATTCTTTCTAAAAAAACGGATCAACCATAGAAAAACAAAAATGAGCCCGAGAAAATAAAAGACGAAAGACAGTACCTTATTAATGATTGGTTCACCGATATTATCCGGATATACCAGACTAAATAAATATGCTCCTTTCAGCGATTTCACAGGAATCCCCTTCTCAACAGGCACGGTAGATATCGTGTATTTACGATCTATCCAGGCACCCCGGAAAAAATGTGCTTTCAGGTATTTATTTTCATATTGATATTGCCTGCGGATCAATTCCAGGCCTCTCACTGTCACGGAATCTTCAGAAAAATCATGAATAATATACCATCCATTCCCAAGGAATATCAAGGGTTTGCCGGGTTTAATCCTTTGATCCGGTTTATTGACAGTAACCATATTATCTGTCCAGTAATTCAGTGAATCATTTTTATACAGAAGCAGGGAGATTTGATCCTTATGTAACCTTTTCTTTTCCTTTTTATTTAAGAAAGCATGAAAACCATTATCTGCACCTAACGATTTCTCTTTCAAGACCTCCATCATTTGTAACATCCGCTGTTCCCGTACCTTGATTCTGTTCTGAAAATGTTTAAATATTACTCTGTTGTACAGATCATTTACAGGTTGACTGTCAAAGGCCACTCCCAATAAAAAAGCAAGAAGGAATAGAAATAATAATTGAATTTTATATTTGGATTTAAATATTCCCATGATCCTGTTTATGCGTGGTGATAGGGCTGTCCGCGGATAATAGTAAAAGCCCTGTACAGTTGCTCCATCAGCAAAATACGTACCACCTGATGGGAGAAGGTCATGGAAGATAACCGAATGATCAGGTTTGCCCGTTGAAAAACATCCTCGCTAACTCCAAAGGCTCCCCCTGTAACAACAGCTATCTTTTTAACCCCTTCATTCATTTTCTTCTCCAATAAATTAGCAAATGAGACGGAGGTTACCCGCTCGCCCCGTTCATCCAGCAAGATAACAAATGTTTCTGTATCCACTGCTTTCAAAATCGCTTTCCCCTCTAGTTGCTTCTGTGTTTGTCCATCTTTTTGACGTTTCCATTGGGTTAACTCATGTATCTCAAAGGGGACATATCTCCTGAGACGTTTTGCATATTCTGTAATCCCCTCCTTTAAATAATTCATCGACGTTTTACCTGTAAACAGAACGGTAATCTTCATGTTTTTTTATTTTTAATATTTATCTTTTAATCCTAAAAGGCCTGTTTTACGATAAAAAACTAAGTCGGCAGACATCTCTTTTTTCGGAAAAAACATTCAAATTTACAAATTCGGATTATTTTATTAAATTGCAAACACCCAATTGGTTCGGTTTTTGAAGGATTACTAAAAGATTTATCTGTTTATCGTACAATATATTAATAAAACAAAAACCAGTGAATAAACGGATTATATTTTTCATTATTATTCTGCTGGCTGTTGCGCGGGCCGGTTTTGAACAAAACCAGAACTTCATCCCCGGGAAGATCATTCAATCCATCCGGGAAGGAGATGCTGACAAACTGTCTTCCTTCTTTAACGCTTCCATCCAATTAGTAATACTGGAGAAAGAAAATGTTTATAGTCGCTCTCAGGCTACCATGATCATGAAAGATTTTTTTAAAAAAAACCATCCCCGAAGTTTTACGATTATTCATCAGGGGGGAAAAGCCAATGCTCATTATGGCATCGGACTGCTTAAAACAGATAAGCAAACTTTTAGAATCTATTTATTGATCAAACCTAACGGTAACAAATCATTTATTCATCAGCTAAGAATTGAGAAAGAAAATGGATAACCTTGAAAGGTTTCTGAATATTGCCATTCAGGAAGATGTTGGAGATGGCGATCACACATCTGAAGCATGTATCCCTGAAAACACACAAGGAACAGCACACCTGCTCATCAAAGATCACGGGATCCTGGCTGGAGTGAAGGTAGCCCGCCGTGTATTTGAGATAATTGACCCGGACATCTACATGGATATTAAGGTACAAGACGGAGAAATAGTACGTCCGGGAATCATCGTTTTCGAAGTCAGTGGTCGGGTCCGTTCTATCCTTTTGGCCGAACGTCTTGCTTTGAACATTATGCAACATATGAGCGGAGTAGCTACCCAGACAAAAAAATTCGTTGACCAGGTAGAGGGCCTCAAAGCCAAAATACTGGATACCCGCAAAACAACGCCGGGTATGCGTTTTTTGGATAAAGAAGCAGTACGTATCGGCGGTGGGGAAAATCACCGCATGGGCTTGTTCGATATGATCCTTATTAAAGACAACCATATCGATTATCTGGGAAGCCTTGAAAAAGCAGTTGACGCCGTTCATGATTATTTTAACAAAACCGGCAGATCTATGAAAATTGTTATCGAGGCCCGCAATCTGGATAGTGTGGACCAAATCATGACTCATGGCAGGGTTGACCGGATCATGCTGGACAACTTTACCCTGGAAGATACCCGGGAGGCTGTCGAACACATAAAAAACCGTCTGGAAATCGAATCATCCGGAGGGATCACCCTCCAGAATGTCAGAGCCTATGCTCTCTGTGGCGTTGATTATATTTCTGTGGGGGCACTGACCCATCAAATCAAAAGCTTGGATATGAGCCTAAATGCAGTGGTGCACTGAAGCTTTAGCACCTTGCTTCGCCGAAGCGGCTTCGCGAAGGCGGATTAAACAAAAGAGATAAAAAATAATTTATTATCCACAATGGAGATAGTAACCTAAACCCACAATCTATTTTTTCAAAGCTATCAGTCTTTCTTCCAGGGCCTTGATCTTTGCCTCCGCATCCGCTTGTTTTTCCCGTTCACGCTCTACCACCGAAACCGGGGCATTTGTCATAAATTTTTCGTTCGTCAGCTTTTTCAAAACATTGGCATGGAAACCCTTTGCATACTTCAACTCCGTTTCCAGTTTTGTAATCTCCCGGATTACATCAATTTTCTCCTCAAAAGGAATGTAATATTCGGTAGCTTTCACAATAAAAGAAAGAGCATTATCCGGTTTCTGTAAAATAAATCCAATATCTTCCAGGTTCCCGAGTTTTTTCAGGACCGGAATAAAACGGGTATCAAAATGATCTTCCGTATCCCTGATCATCAAACGTAATTTTTCCTTAAAAGGAATATCCTTTTCTTTCCGTATAGCACGAATGTTGGTAATGGCCTCCTTGGTTTTTTCAAAACGTTCAATCAACGACGAATCGTGATCTCCGGATGCCGGCAAAGAAGCTACCATAATGCTTTCACCCTCTTTTCGCTCCCGGATCAG
>CAYLJE010000102.1:0-9078 GCA_964383915.1 uncultured Rikenellaceae bacterium | reverse complement strand
AACGTTTTGTAGTTAAAGATAAGAACAACCTATTTAAATAGGTTGTTAAATAGGTAGAAAATAAGTTTTCTGCACCTTTCGGGTATCAAGCTTTATCATTGACATCAGGGTAATCGATATTATAATGCAGTCCACGGCTTTCGTGTCGTGCCTGGGCCATTTTGATCACCAGGTATCCTACATTGATCAGGTTTCTTAACTCACAGAGTTTTCCTGACAGCACCGACTTTTTATATAATTCCTCTGTTTCTTTATAAATGATCTCCAGCCGGGTAAGGGCCCGTTGCAGGCGCAGGTTAGACCGTACGATGCCCACATAGTTAGACATGATCGTCTGCATTTCTTTGTAGCTTTGTGTAACCAGGATCATCTCCTCGGGGTGAGAGGTTCCTTTATAATCCCATTCGGGTATATCTTCCTGATAAGTATATTCATCCAGATGAGTCATTGCATCTGCTGCCGCATGATCGGCGAAGACCACGGCTTCAAGCAATGAGTTGGAAGCCAGTCTGTTGGCTCCATGTAACCCGGTAGAAGAAACCTCTCCGACGGCATACAGACGTTGGATACTGCTATGACTGTTTTTATCTACCCGTATCCCGCCACACAGATAATGGGCGGCAGGGACTACCGGGATCATTTCCCTGCGCATATCGAGGCCTATGGACAGGCATTTTTTATAGATGTTAGGAAAGTGCTCTACCAGTTTTTCTGCGTCAAGATGTCGGCAATCAAGGTAAACAAAATCCTCCCCGCGGATTTTCATCTCATTGTCAATGGCGCGGGCTACAATGTCCCTGGGGGCCAGACAACCCCGTTCATCATATTTATGCATGAATTTCTTTCCGTCAGTGGTCTTCAAGATGGCGCCGAAGCCTCGCAGAGCCTCCGTAATCAGAAAGGAGGGGCGCTCTCCGGGATGATACAGGGAGGTAGGATGAAACTGCACAAACTCCATGTTCTCGATAATCCCTTTGGCCCGGTAAACCATGGCAATACCATCACCTGTGGCCACGGAGGGATTTGTGGTGGTCTGATACAGATTTCCCACCCCTCCGGTAGCCATAACCGTCACTTTTGACAATACTGTATTCACTTCTTTGGTTTTCAGATTCAGGACATAAGCCCCATAACAGGCAATATCCGTATGCCAGCGCTTCACAAGTCTCCCCAGATGATGCTGGGTGAGCAGGTCGATGGCAAAAGCATGCTCCCATACCTCAATATTTTTATTTTCCCTGACTCTTTTTGTCAGTGTCTCTTCAATATTCTGGCCGGTAACATCTTTGTGATGCAATATCCTGTATTCAGAATGACCTCCTTCTCTGGAAAGGTCCAGTTCTCCTTTCTTGTTTTTGTCAAAATCAACCCCCAGACGGATTAATTCCCTGATTTTTTCCGGGGCTTCCTGCACCACCATCTGCACCACCTCACGGTTACAGAGTCCGTCTCCGCTGATCAGTGTATCACGGATATGTTTCTGAAATGAATCCTTATCAGATACAACTGCCGCTATTCCTCCCTGTGCATATCTTGTGCTTCCCTCTTCCAGGGACGCTTTGGTGACAATCAGCACTTTTCCCTTTTCACTGGCTTTCAATGCAAACTGCAAACCGGCCAGCCCGGAGCCGATCACAAGAAAATCTACCTTAACTTTCATCTCTACCATATTATATCCACGGTACAAAGATAGATACTGTTTCCATTGAAAAGTCAAAATCTTTGTTTTTTTGGTGTTCTCCATCCGAATTATTGTTACTGCTGCCTGAAAAGATGATATTTTCAATTACTTTTGCACAACCATTTTAAAAACGAAGATATTTATGAATCAACAAGATCTGTTTAAGAAGCTCATTGCGCATGCCAAAGAATACGGGTTTATTTTTCCCTCCAGTGAAATATATGACGGATTGAGTGCCGTTTATGATTACGGTCCTTATGGCGTTGAACTGAAGAACAACATACGAAAATACTGGTGGCAGTTCATGACCCGGCTGCACGACAATATTGTAGGGATTGATTCGGCTATTTTCATGCACCCGACCGTCTGGAAAGCTTCGGGACATACCGATGCATTTAATGATCCGTTGATAGACAACAAAGATTCGAAAAAAAGATACCGTGCCGACCAGCTTATTGAAGAATATCTGGAAAAGCAGGAAGCCAGGATAGAGAAAGAAATAAAAAAAGCCGCCAAACGATTCGGGCCTTCTTTTGATGAAGAATTATTCCGCACTACCAATCCCCGGGTTGTTCAACTCAGAAAGAAAGCAGATGAGATACACCGGCGTTATCTGAAAGCTTTGAACAGCAATGACCTGGATGAACTAAGGCAGATCATTGTGGATTGTGAGATTGCGGATCCGGTGAGTGGGACGAGAAACTGGACCGGCGTCAGGCAATTCAATCTGATGTTCAGCACACAGATAGGTTCCGTCAGCGAAGAAACCAATACCATTTATCTGAGGCCTGAAACAGCGCAGGGTATCTTTGTTAACTTTCTGAATGTCCAGAAAACGGCAAGGATGAAAATTCCCTTTGGCATTGCACAAACGGGAAAAGCTTTCAGGAATGAGATCGTGGCACGACAATTTATCTTCAGGATGCGGGAGTTTGAACAGATGGAAATGCAATATTTTGTCAAACCCGGAGAAGAGCTCAAATGGTTTGAATACTGGAAAGAAAAAAGGATGCAGTGGCATTTATCTCTTGTGAATGAGAAAGATAAACTGCGTTATCACGACCACGATAAACTGGCACACTATGCCAATGCCGCTACGGACATTGAGTTTGCTTTTCCCATCGGCTTTAAGGAAGTGGAAGGGATCCACTCCAGAACAGACTTTGATCTTTCCCGCCATCAGAAATTCTCGGGGAGGAAATTACAATATTATGATCCTGAAACAGGGGATAGTTACATTCCTTATGTTATTGAGACTTCCATAGGTCTTGACCGCATGTTCCTGGCGATCCTGTCTTATGCTTACCGGGAGGAAAAAGTTCCGGATGCCGAAGGAAAGCCGGAGGACCGAATCGTCTTGAAAATTCCGCCGTCATTGGCTCCTGTGCAGGTGACTATCCTGCCCCTGGTTAAAAAAGACGGGTTACCGGAAGTCGCCCGGCAGATTTTCGACCTCCTGAAACTGGATTTTAATTGCCGGTATGATGAAAAAGATTCTATTGGCCGCCGTTACCGCCGACAGGATGCCATCGGAACGCCTTATTGCATTACTACCGATCAGCAGACACTTGAGGACCGTACCGTCACCCTGCGAGACCGGGATACGATGAAACAGATCAGGGTGAAAATCGAAAAACTGCCGGAGTTACTGAAAGAGAAAGTGAGTATGAGGAATTTGCTTGAAGCTTTTATTTAAAAAATGTACAGACGCATTCTCATCATAACCTATTACTGGCCACCTGCCGGGGGTGCCGGAGTTCAGCGGTGGCTGAAGTTTGTGAAATACCTGCCGGAATTTGGATGGAAACCGGTTGTTTATACTGTTGAAAACGGGGAGTTTCCCGAAATGGATTATTCGCTGGAAAAAGATATCCCGGAATCTGTGGAGGTGATCAGGAGAAAAATATTTGAGCCTTATCATTGGTACAAAAAATTTATCGGGCAGAAAGCGGAAGAAAAAATCAATGCGGGGTTTTTATCACAATCAGAGAAACCGGAGAAAAAAGAAAATCTGGCCAAATGGATACGTGGAAATCTTTTTATTCCGGATGCCCGTAAGTTCTGGATCAAACCTTCTATAAAATTTCTTATTTCTTATCTGAGAGAGCATCCTGTGGATATCATCATCTCCACCGGGCCTCCCCATAGTATGCACCTGATCGCTCTGGGTTTAAAAGATAAGCTGAATGTTCCATGGATTGCTGATTTCCGTGATCCCTGGACAAAGATTGATTTTTACGAAGAGTTACAGCTTACCAAACGGGCAGACCGGAAGCATCATCAGTTGGAAAAAAAGGTGGTACAATCTGCGGATATGGTTCTTTCCGTGACCCGTTCTATGAGAAATGATTTCGGAAATCTCGGAGCACAAAAGGCAATATATCTTCCCAATGGATTTGATCCTGAGGATTTTCCCGAAGAGAATGATGTTGAAATAAATAAGTTTACGATTCTTTATATTGGCGCTTTGAATCAGGCCCGGAATCAAGATTTCTTTTGGAAAACGGTGAAGGAAATGATAGAGGAAAATCAGGCTTTTGCCCATGATTTACACATTGAACTCATTGGGAAAACAGATATCAGTGTACATACGTCTGTTGAGAAATATCAACTGGGATCTTTTGTAACCATAACGGATTATGTTTCCCACAATGAGATCGCCCGGAAACAGAAAAGTGCTGCCATCTTATTGCTTTTAATCAACAGGACCCCCCATGCCCGTGGAATTGTTACCGGGAAGATATTTGAGTATATAGCTTCCGGAAGGCCGGTGCTGGCTATAGGTCCTACAGATGGAGAAGCGGCGATGATCCTGAAAGAAACAAAAACCGGGACAACCGTCGATTATGATGACGAAGAACAATTGAAAATAACCTTAACCGCATTTTATGATTCTTTTTCTGCCGGAAATTTGAAGACAAATCCTGAAAACATACATAACTATTCAAGAAAAACGCAGACAAAACAATTGGCAGATGTCCTGAAGAATATTTTGTCAGAAAACAACAGCAACAAAACAATCACTACATGAAAAAAATAATTTCCCTTGTCGGAGCCCGTCCTAATTTTATTAAGATTGCCCCCCTGCATAAAGCTTTTCAAAAACATACCGACCTCTTTATACACAAAATCTGTCATACCGGACAACATTTTGATGAAAATATGTCCAAGATCTTTTTTGACGAGCTCGAATTGCCGAGGCCGGATTTTTATCTGGGTATAAGCGGTGGCTCCCATACATCACAGACCTCCAGGATCATGCTTGAGCTGGAAAAAGTATTTGATACCGAAAAACCCGACTTGTTAATTGTCCCGGGTGACGTCAACTCTACCCTGGCAGGATCCCTTGTTGCCTCCAAGATGGGTATCCCGCTGGCTCATGTTGAGTCCGGCCTGCGGAGTTTTGACCGGAGCATGCCGGAAGAGATCAACCGGATGGTTACAGACATCCTGGCCGATTATCTTTTTGTCAGCGAAGAGAGCGGATTGATAAACCTTAAAAAAGAGGGTATTCCGGATGAGAAAGTTTATTTTGTCGGAAATATTATGATAGACAGCCTGGTGGAATACCTCCCAAAAGCGAAGAAATCGGATATCCTGGAACAGATGGAATTAGAAACCGGGAAATATATACTGGGGACTTTTCACCGGCCCGGCAATGTGGACGACCGGGATCATCTGAAAGGTCTTTTTGAGATGCTCAACGACCTGGCGGAGCGCAGACCCCTCGTGTTTCCTATCCACCCCCGGACAAGAAAAAACATGGAGAACTTTGGCCTGTTACATAACCTGCACCGGAATATTCTTTTAACAGATCCCATCGGATATATTGATTTTCTGGCACTGATAAAGAATGCCGGACTGGTAATCACTGACAGCGGCGGGATACAGGAGGAGACTACTTTTCTGGGTATTCCATGTGTCACCGTCAGAGACAATACGGAACGGCCGGTAACCATCGAGATCGGGACCAATGTTCTGGCCGGCACGGATTTCAGAAACGTAGAAAAAGAAGTATTCCGTATCCTGGATGGATACCACCCTGCCGGGGAAGTGCCGGAACTGTGGGACGGGCATACGGCGGAACGTATTGTTGATATTCTCTCGGAGAAAATGATCTGAAAGGAAACCCTTACTATCCGGTTATCTTTTTTATTTTTGTATTTATGAAGGTATTAATGATCCTTGATCGCGAATTTCCCCCGGATCTAAGGGTAGAGAATGAAATAGAAGCTCTTACAAAACAGGGAATCGAAGTCCATCTGGCCTGTTTTACCAGGAAAAATCTGCCTTCACGGGAGGTCAGGGATAAACTTATTATCCACCGTCAGCCAATCTCAGACTTAACCTATAAATCTAGTGTGGCAGCACTTACTTTTCCCCGTTATTTTAGATTTTGGCGACATTTTCTGCAAAAACTGGTATATAATGATCGTTTCGACATCATTCATGTCCATGATCTGCCACTGGTGGCAGTGGGTGTCGAGCTTAAAAAAAACCTGCATATTCCACTTATCGCAGACCTGCATGAGAACTGGCCGGCGTATCTGCGTATGGCACAACACACCCGGACAGTAACCGGCAGGGTTTTATCTCCCAACAAAATGTGGATACGTTATGAGAAGAGCATATTACAGGATACTGATCATATTATTGTTGTAGTAGATGAAGCAAAGCAACGGTTATCATCGATAGGTCTGGACCCCGAAAAGATTACCATAGTTTCAAATACCTTAAATATTGCACATGCTCATATCCCCGTACATACCGAAGAGCATAAAATACCCGTTCTTTTTTATGCCGGGGGGATCAATTATCACCGGGGGCTGCAGACTGTGATAAAAGCGATGGCTAAGACCAGACAAAAAAAATATAAGTTGCTGGCATTGGGTGAGGGCCGTTATAAAAACAACCTGATTGATCTGGCAAGATCATTGGGATTGCAGGATTTTGTTAATTTTCCCGGATGGGTACCATACCAGGAGATGTTACAACAGATGAACAAGTCGGATTATGCATTAATTCCACACATTAAATCTGACCATACGGATTCTACCATCCCGCATAAACTATTCCAGTATATGTATGCCGGTATTCCGGTCATTGCCAGTAATTGTATCCCCATCGAACGTATTGTCAAAGAAACGCGGGCAGGAATAATTTTTCCTTCAGAAGACAGTGAACGGCTGGCGGAAATACTGGATTCACTCAATGAGGAACAAAAGGAAGAAATGGGGAAAAACGGAAGATACTGGGTTGAGGAGAAATACAACTGGCAGCATGATGCGGAAGATCTTGTTAAAGTTTACAAAACACTAACCGATAAGAGCAGAACATGAAACAGGCACTCGTGAAAAAAGGTATCGTTTACGGAGAAGAAGTCTCTGCCCCGATTGTTTCAGACGGGGCCGTCCTGATTAAAGTTGTAAACAGTTGTATTAGTGCAGGGACAGAAATGTCGGGGGTCATCTCCAGTGGGATACCACTGGTAAAAAGAATAATGAAACAGCCTGAGAAAATCTCGAAAGCCCTTGATCTTGTTCGTTCTAAAGGCATTGCAGATGCATATAAACAAATCAGGGGAGAAATGGAATCAGGGAAACCGACGGGATATTCCATCAGTGGGATCGTTATTGGTATTGGAAAAGGAGCAGAACATTTTCATATTGGGGATCGTGTGGCTGCAGCCGGTGGCGGATTGGCTAATCATGCTGAATATGTGGATGTTCCGGTGAATCTTGTTGTAAAGATACCGGGGAAACTAGGGTTTCCGGAAGCATCCACAGTTACTTTGGGAGCTATCGCCATGCATGGAGTACGCAGAGCTAATGTATCCCTCGGAGAATTTTGCGTGGTTTTTGGTACGGGGATCCTTGGTTTACTGGCCATACAAATGTTAAAGGCATCCGGAATACGGGTAATAGCCGTTGACATTGATGAAACAAGATTAAAAATTGCCCGACACCTGGGGGCAGAGCTTACCATTCATGCCGGAGTAGAAGATCCTGTTAAAACAGTGCTTAATATTACAAACGGATATGGTTCGGATGCTGTCCTTTTTACCGCTTCCACTTCGTCCAGTACACCTCTTTCACAGGCTTTCCAGATGTGCAGGAAAAAAGGCAGGGCTATCCTTGTGGGTGTTTCGGGTATGGAGATTAACAGAGCGGATATTTATCAAAAAGAGATTGACTTTATGATCTCTACTTCTTATGGTCCTGGCAGATATGATGATTCTTATGAAAAAAAGGGGATAGATTACCCATATCATTATGTGCGATGGACTGAGAATAGAAACCTGAGCGAATACCTGCGATTGGTAAATAGCAGAGCGATTGATCTCTCCTCACTGATCACCAAAGTTTTTCCTGTAGAGGAAATTACCGAAGCTTTTAATGCACTGAAAACAGAAAATCCCAAGCCATTGATGGTACTCCTGGACTACGGGATACCGGATAAATCAAGGAATATTGATTACAGGGAGCATGAACGTAAAATACTGATAAATACCTTTCCCGTTACATCCGGAATAATCCGTGTTGCCCTGGTCGGTGCCGGAAATTTTGCCACACATATGCATTTACCAAATCTTAGTAAGCTCAGTTCCAAATACCAGCTTTTAGCTGTTGTGGATAGAAAAGGATATAAAGCCAAAGCAGTTGGAGAACAGTACGGGGCAAAATATGCCACAACGAACTTTGATGAAGTATTGGCGGATAAGGATATTGACCTGGTTATGATATGCACACGCCACGACACCCATGGAGAACTTGTTTTAAAATCTTTACAGAAAGGGAAACATGTTTTTGTTGAAAAGCCTCTGGCCACCACGGAAGATGAACTTAATAAAATAGAAGATTTCTATGCTGAGAATGTGACGAAGAACAAACCTGTACTTATGGCTGGCTTTAACCGGCGGTTTAGTAAATACGCCAGGGAAATAAAAAAATATACAGATAAAAGAATAAATCCATTATTTATTCATTACAGAATGAATGCAGGGTATATCCCGGCGGATCATTGGATTCATGAAAATGGCGGAAGGATCGTGGGGGAAGCCTGCCATATTATTGACCTCATGTTTTTTCTCATTGGACATCCAGTAGTATCAATAAGCACTGAAAGCCTCTCGCCTGCTACAGGAAAGTTCCTTTCATCTGACAATAAATCAATCATCTTGAAATATGCAGACGGTTCCATAGCGACCATTGAATATATAGCTGTGGGGTCACGTGAACTCCCAAAAGAATATATGGAAATCCATTTTGATGAAAAATCTATTGTAATGGAAGATTATAAGAGGTTAAAAGGATACGGACTGAAAATAAATGAACTGCAAACGAAACAAAGCCGGAAAGGACATAGGGAAGAATTGATACAACTTTACCATGCTCTAA
>CAYLJE010000101.1:0-9130 GCA_964383915.1 uncultured Rikenellaceae bacterium | reverse complement strand
TTAAAGAGGTCGCTAAAGCTTATCTGAAACAAAATGAAACTTTAAGACATTAAAAGTTACTACCTATTTAACTACCTATTTAAATAGGTAGTTAAATAGGTAGATATAAAAACAATAATGCGATGTAATAAATGGTATGTCAAGGAAGTAAGCCTGTATTTAAGATTCTTTCCATTACCATCTCCGGGGTAATGTGTTGTAAGCAGGCCAGGTCGTGGCGGTGGCAGGTGCCTTTGCCATAGATGGTACAGGGACGGCAGGGGAGTTCTTCCTTGGGGATCTGTACCTGCCATTTTTCTTCAGTCCCCCACGGGGCAAAACCGGCATATGGATGGGTGCCTCCCCAGATGGAGAGGACCGGAGTCCCTGTCAGGCCAGCCAGGTGCATGTTAGCCGAGTCCATGGAGATCATCAGGTTCATCTGTTGCATCAGGGCCAACTGCTCCGGCAATGACAGATCAAGGGTAAGATGGACGCACTCACCGATTTTCGATGCAATTCTTTCCAGCACATCCCGGTCTTCCGGTCCGCCAAAAAGATAAAATACACCCTCTTTTTTGTTTTTCCGGATCAGCAGCATCAGACGAATCATCTTTTCATAAGGCCAGGTTTTTATAGCATGACGGGTACAAGGGGCAATGCCAATGTTTATTTTTCCGCTCCTTGTCAGAGACAATGATTTTTTCCATTCTTCCGGAATATAAATAGAGGGTCCATGAGCAGGTTGTGCTTCCAGTCCGGCCTGGCGAAAAACATCGAGATATCTTTCCACCGTATGTTCTAGCGGCCGGAACAGTTTTCCTTTCGTCAGCAGGCGTTTCTCCCGGCGGCCTTTGTCAATCCGGTAAACGGGAACGCCGGAAAGATGAAATAAGAAACGGATCCCTTTGGTACGGAGGACATCGTGCAGATCGGTGACAGCATCATAAGATCCCAGTTTCTTCATTTCCCGGTAGAGGCGAAACAGTCCGGGAAGGCCTTTGTATTTTGTAAGGTCGGGGGTGAGAAGGGTAAGGCGGGGGATTCCCTCAAAGAAGGGGATGAAGGTTTTTCGTGTAGCAAGCACGATTTCGAGGCCGGGGTTCTGCCCGAGGACGGCACGAAGCGCCGGTACTGTCAGGGCAACATCTCCCATGGCCGAAAATCGGAATGCCAGCAACCGCATGATCAATAGGGTTTGTAAAGTTTTTCCTCGGTGAGGTCCGACCCGGTTCTTTCGTTTATCTGTCGCTTGAGGCCGGCACGCAGGTCATTCTGGTGATAGACGGAACGGGCGGTCCGGATAAAAACCTCACCGAAATCCTTGTTGCGTTCCAGTTCGCGGATACGGTCTTCGATATCCCATAGTTTCAGGTTCACCTCTTTCAGTTGCCGGTATAGCGGGTTTTTTTTATTATCCAGAATGGAAGTTGCTGCTTCATTGAGTACCTGATATTCTTTTTCCAGATTCTTTCTTTTCTCAGGATCCCGGATTTTCTCCAGTTTGATCTTTATGATGGTCAGCTTATCAATGATCTCCCCGTTGGAAACTTCTATTTTCATCTATGTTTGTTTTTCTCGTTTTCAAAGATAGTAAATTGTTTAAAGGAGTCTATGACATAGAAAATGAATCTGTACGATAACAGGGTTGTCATTTCCTTTATCCCTCTTACAGCGGATCTACGTCATTGATGAATTGAATCCCCTTATATTCCGGGGTGTCATGCAGGTGTTGTTCAAAGTGCTGAAGGATATCTTTGGCTTGTACTTTGTCGGCGTTACGTTCCAGTTTCAGCAGGAGTTGTTTAATATAGCGGTTTCTGATACGAGGGATAAATGCATATTCCGGACCGAGAACGTTGTTTTGGAAAATCTTTCGCAGTTGTATGGCGAGCTCCTCGGCTGCACAGGTGACCGTTTCATCTTTGCGGTGTTTCAGGGTAATGCGTATCAGACGGAAGAAAGGTGGATAATGAAAGATTTTCCTTTCTTTAAGCTGGGTGATGTACATGTGATAATAGTCGTTGTTCAGCACATCGTTGATAACCGGATGTTCCGGGTCGTAGGTTTGTATGAATACGTGTCCCCGTTTGTCTTTCCGTCCGGCGCGTCCACTGACCTGTGCCATCAGTTGGTAGCTGCGTTCCCAGGCCCTGAAGTCTGGAAAATGCAGGAGATTATCGGCATTCAGGATGCCCACTATCCGCACGTGGGCGAAGTCGAGGCCTTTGGTGATCATCTGGGTGCCAATGAGGACATCTGTTTTCTGTTCTTCGAAATTACGGATGATGGAGAGATACTGTTTTTTCGAACGGGTGGTATCCAGATCGAGGCGGGCAGGCCGGGCTTCGGGGAACATGAGTTTGATCTCATCTTCGATCTTCTCGGTTCCGAAGCCGCGGGTGTGAAGATGGGTGGAACCGCAGGAGGGGCACCTGGTGGGGACAGGGATACTGTATCCGCAATAATGACAGACCAGCCTGTTTTCATTCTTATGATACGTGAGGCTCACATCGCAGTTTTTACAATAAGGAATCCATCCACAATCGGCGCATTGGATGTAAGGAGAAAAACCACGTCTGTTCTGAAACAGGATCACCTGTTCTTTTTCTTCCAGGGCTTCCCGGAGGGCCTGATATAGTTCGCCGGACAAATGTCCGCGGACCTGGCGGTGTTTATATACTTTTTTCATATCTACCACCTGCACCTCCGGCATAGCAATATTTGTATATCTCTCTTTCATTACGGCCAGTCCGTATTTGCCGGTACGGGCATTGAAATAAGATTCCAGTGAGGGTGTGGCTGATCCGAGGAGGATTTTAGCGCCTGACAGGATCCCCAGCATCACGGCTGCGTCCCGGGCATGATAGCGGGGGTTGGTGGCATCCTGTTTATAGCTTGTTTCGTGTTCCTCATCTACGATGATCAGTCCAAGGTTTCTGAAAGGCAGAAAAATGGCTGACCGGACCCCGAGGATAATTTGCAGGGGTTTGTTCTCATCTTGTCCGGCCAGGTTTCGCCAGGTTTCGATGCGCTCGGCATCGCTGTATCGGGAGTGATAAATCCCGGCCAGATCACCGAAAGCTTCTTTCAGACGATCGATCATCTGACCCGTGATGGCAATTTCAGGGAGTAGATAAAGGACTTGTTTTCCCTGGTTAAGCTGGTCCCGGATCAACCGGAAATAGATCTCTGTTTTACCACTGGAAGTCACGCCATGAAGCAAGACCGTATCTTTTTCCCGGAAAAGATAGTTGATTGTTTCATACGTTTTCTGCTGTATAGGGGTTAGTTTCTTCAGTTGGACTTGCTTTACATCTCCTCTTTCGAGGCGGCTGACAGGCAGTTCGTATTCTTCGAGAATCCCTTTTTTCTTCAGTTGGGTCAGTGCTCCCGGATAAGGATAGCGTTGCAGAAGGTCGTGTTTCAGAAAAGAAGGAGGAGACTCTCCCGGTATCCATCCTGAGGTACAGGAAGAAAACAGTTCCCATTGCCTTTTGGCATGTTTCAGGGTCTCCGGAAGCTGGTGCAGCTCTTCTTCACTGAGATCTGACGAAAGACATACATAATGGTTGGTTTTTTGTTTGTAGGTATTTACCATAACCCCTTCTTCTGACAGGGCTTTTTTTTTCAGTAAAGACTTTAACAGAGAAGGGGTTTTCCTATGCCTGAATTGTTTTAACAAGGCATCGTCCAGGATAGCCGGGTGTTGTTCGACGAAAAAGAAAATCTCCCTTTCACCGGGTGTCAGTGATTTTATATCTTTGAACCCCGGATGAATATGGTAGGAAAAATGATGTGCCGGTTTGAGCCCTCCCGGCAGGGCGGCGTCCATCACTTCTCCCGGTGTGCAGAGGTAATATCCGGCCATCCATTCCCAGAAACTGAAATGGACATCATTGAGTAAAGGTTTGGTGTCTAATACGCTGGTAATCTCTTTGGGTTGAAACCCTTCGGGGGGTCTGGCCGGGATATTACGAATCAGGCCGGTGTAGGACTTCTTTTTACCGAAAGGGACGATCACCCGCACTCCTGGCATGACATCAGGTAACAAAGATGCCGGAACGTGGTAAGTGAATGTCCCTGAAACCGGCAGCGGCAGTAATATATCGGCATAGGTTTCAGATTCCATAGATGTAGAGATAGGAGCACAATTTCCGGTCAGGTAGAAAGGATATTGGCTATTTCCAGATAATCTTTACGTACTTCCTTATGCAGTTTTACAGCTTTGCTGAAAGATACCAGGGAGATTTCATTGTTTAATAGTCCTACCATGGCGCTTTTCTGGTCGTCCAGGAGGGCATCTACGGCAGCATATCCGAGACGGCTGGCAGTAAAACGGTCGAATGCCGACGGAGAGCCGCCACGTTGTATATGACCCAACACAGTCACCCTGACCGAATATCCCTCAAAATCGTCTTTTACTGCATCGGCAATGCCAAAAGCTCCTCCCGGGTAAGCGCCTTCTGCCACGATGATGATGTTACTGGATTTCTTTCGTTTGTAATTGCCTTCGAGAAAAGAACGCAGGTTTTTAACCTGGTCTTTTACCTCGGGGATGATGATGGCTTCAGCCCCGCAGGCAACGCCACTGCGTACGGCGATAAACCCTGCTTCGGCGCCCATGACTTCGATAAAGAACAACCGGTCGTGGGCACTGGCTGTATCCCTGATCTTGTCCACGGCTTCGATAACCGTATTCAGGGCTGTATCATAACCGATGGTATAATCAGTGCCATAAATATCATTATCGATGGTTCCGGGTATGCCTATAAGAGGGATCTCATATTCTTCATTAAAAATGCGGGCGCCGGTGAAAGAGCCGTCTCCGCCGATAACCACTACCCCGTCGATACCCCGTTCTTTCAGGTTCTCATAAGCTTGTTTGCGTCCCTCTGGCGTTTTGAACTCTTCGCAACGTGCTGTTTTTAGGATCGTGCCGCCGCGTTCGATGATATTACTAACATGGAATGTCTTCAGTATTTTAAAATAACCGTTGATCATGCCTTCATAACCATGACGGATACCGATAACTTCCAGGTTGTTGTAAATGGCTGTACGGGTTACTGCCCGGATAGCAGCATTCATGCCGGGAGCATCGCCTCCTGATGTCAGTATGCCAATACGTTTTAACTTACTCATAATTGATCAAATTATAATGAATCCTGTTTGCGGGGACATCCTGAGAAAATATTCTCGGCCCCTGATTTTAATATTTAGGTTTTAAAGATAATCAAAGATGATAAAATTGTTTAATATTGTCTCTGATTTTTTCCATCAGCCATCCCGGGGTGGAGGTAGCTCCACTGATGCCTACCCGTTGAGGTACTCCGGGCAATGGTAGTGATAATTCTTCCGGAAGGCTTATAAACAGGGTGTTCGGATTGTTTTTCCGGCAGATTTCATAGAGAAATTGACCATTTGAGCTGTTTTTGCCGCTGACGAAAATCATCAGGTCATGTTCCCGTGCAAATCTTTCGAGCCCGGGGGCCCTGTTGGATACCTGGGAACAGATGGTGTTATAGGAAATAAAAAGGGCAGGTTGTTGATCTCCGGTTTCCCGGATTCTTTTCTGTATTTCTTTTTTTAATTGTTCATATTCGTGGATGTCTCTCGTGGTCTGGGAATAGAGGTAAACAGGCTTATGATAATCGATATTTTTCAAATCTTCTTTGGCATTGATCACAATAGCGGCATTTCCTGTCTGTCCAATTAATCCGATAACTTCGGCATGTCCTTTTTTGCCGAAAATCACGATCTGACCTTTTTCCTTGGCAATTTCGTCATAGCAGGTACTTATTTTATTTTGCAGATGGGCTACAATAGGACAGGTAGCATCAATCAGGTGGATATTATTTGCTTTGGCGATACGGTAGGTCTCCGGGGGTTCCCCGTGTGCACGGATCAGCGCCCTGGCATTTCTCAGATGCTTGAATGTTTCGTGATCAATGGTAATGAGTCCCAGCTCCTCAAGACGTTTTATCTCCATCTCGTTATGAACGATTTGTCCCAGACAATAAACTTTTTGTCCTGCTTTGAGTTCTTTCTCTGCGATTTTAATAGCATTCTCCACACCAAAACAGAATCCTGCACGCGTGTCCAGATCAATCTTCATCTTTTTCTTCTTGTTCATTGCGTTTTTTGCGGATGATATCTTTTATCCACAGCATTTGTTCTTTTACGGTCATTTGGGAATTATCCAGTATCAGAGCATCGGGGGCTGCACGCAATGGACTCACGTCGCGTCCGGAATCTATCTCGTCTCTGCTTTTTATGTTGGTCAGGACTTCTTCAAAGGTGACGTTTTCTCCCTTTTCCAGGAGTTCTTTGTACCTGCGTTTAGCCCTGATTTCGGGAGAGGCGGTCATAAAAATCTTTATATCAGCATCCGGGAAAACGACCGTTCCGATATCCCTGCCGTCCATTGTCACCCCCCCATGTCCTGCCAATTGCCTTTGTAACCTGACGAGGTGTTTTCTGACTTCTTTTATTTTACTTACCTCACTCACCCATTTCGAAACATCTATATTCCTGATTTCTTTTTCCACGATCTGTCCGTTCAGGTAAGTCTCGGTTTTTCCCGCAGCCGGGTTTCCCCGGAATTCAATTGTGATCTGCGGTAGGACTTTGATCAGTTTTTCTTTGTCCAGTTTGTCTTTCTGAATATATCCTTCTTTCAGGGCGTATAGGGTGACTGTCCTGTACATAGCCCCACTGTCGATAGGTGTATAATGAAGCCATTGTGCAATGGCTTTGGCAAAAGTACTCTTTCCACAGGATGAATATCCGTCAATGGCTATAATCAAAGGTTTTTGTTTCATCGGGATAAGCTTATTACCGGGGGCAAAGATATCAAAAAAAAACAGGGAAGGGTTTTGTCCGATGGAAGGATCATAAATTATTGCCCGGGAGCAGGTTCTTCAGGTTGGTAGAGATGGAGAAATGATTCGAAGCGCCGGCCAGATGATAGGAAGCCCTGCCATAACTGACGTTGAAACGGGAGAGATGCAGTGTGAAACCCCAGGAAAAACCGATGCTCCCGATGCGTGACGGGATCTGTAATTCACGGCGGCGCTGATAATTATATCCCAGACTGATAGTAAAACTTTTTAAGGGCAGAAACTCAACTCCTACCAGCGTATGGCGCATGGCGTTTTCGGCAAAACGGTTCAACCCCTGTAATTTCTTTTGGTTGTTTTCCACAGTGTTGGGATTTTCCGGATATTCCGGAACAGGATAAAGAAGATCAGGTTGTTGAAGCTGCTGAAAGGTAAAGACAAAACGAAACGGCGCATATTTGAGTTTCTGGGAGATGCCGGCGCGAATCTCAAAAGGAACAGGTTCCCGGTGTCCGGACACATAGGGATTAATCTGAAATCCTGCATTGCAGAGGACAAACCCGGCAGTAAACAGGTTTTCCCTGTCGTGATAGGATGCCCCCATATCTATAACGATGCCGAAAGACTGATAACGTTCCAGGATGGAGAGAACAGGTTTTATACTGATACCCACTGAAAAAAGACTGTCGAAAGAACGGGCATAGGAAACGTGGAAGATATATTCAGCTGCCGAGAAGGTGCCGGTAATGTTCCCGGTCTCATCAGCAGCGGTAAATGTTCCGTAGTTGATATATTGAAGCCCTGAGGCAAAATAGCCGGGCAAAGGGGTAGAGAAGCTATAGCCTATACTTCCGAAGTTGATGTCGGAAAAATAATTGATATAATTAATTGCCAGGTTGTTATTGGTTTTTTCACCCAATAGGGAAGGATTGGACAAGGCAAAGTTGAGGTTCTCCGCCGGCATGGAAGCGATTTTGCCTCCCAGGGCCGCTACCCGGCTGCTATAGGGGAGGTCCAGGAAACGGTACACGCGGGTGCCTCCTGTCTGAGCCACGGATAATTGTGGAAATAAAAATGGGCAGGGGAAAATGAAAAAAAAGAGGATGTATCTGCTTGCCTTGCTTGTCACAGTTCTGTTATTTTCTTCTGTTAAGAGGGAACGGATAAAAGTCTTAAAAAGTATATAATTCTTTTTTGGTGGTAATAATGAGGGAAAGAATATTTCGTTTCTAAGGAACTTTCCGATAGTGTCGGAAATGGAGGTGAAAGATATTTTATATTTTTACCAATCAAAAAAGAAAAGATTAAGCGATCACGGATGGAAAAATATGATGTAGTAATTGTAGGAGCGGGGCCGGGAGGGTTAAGTTGTGCTGACAGTCTGGCGGGATCAGGGCTGAAGGTGTTGGTAGTGGAAAAGAATACAGTGGTGGGGAAGAAAGTATGTGCCGGCGGGTTGACCCGGAAAGATCTGAAGTTATTGCCGGTACCTGATGGATTGATTGAACAGAAAATGTATGTGTCGTTGCTGGCCACTCCTTTGTTGAAGGTATATACCCGGCTACAGAGACCTGTCCTCTTTACCGTTGACCGGCAAAAGCTGGGTGAATGGCAGGCAGAGAAGGTACGACAGAAAGGCATTGAAGTTCGCATAAATACCCGTGTTGACAGGATTACAAAGAACAGAATCATTATCCGGGGCGGGGAGGAAATTGGTTATCGTTATCTGGTAGGCGCTGACGGAGCTGTATCTCTGGTACGACGTTATCTGGGAATTCCTGTCGAGAAGAGGATAATTGCCATGCAATACCAGATCCCCTGGGACGGTGTGCCACGTTTTGAGATATACATGGACTCGAAGTATTTCCATTCCTGGTATGCATGGATATTTCCCCATAAGAATGGTCTGGTGGTAGGTACCGGAGGTGATCCGAGGTTTGTCCTCCCACGGAAAATGAAAGATAAATTTCATCGGTGGCTGGGAAAGAATAAGCTGGATATTACCGGGGCTGTCTATGAAAGTTATCCGATAAATTATGATTACCGGGGCTGGAACTTTGGCCGGATTTTTTTGGTCGGAGATGCGGCGGGACTGGCTTCCGGGCTCACGGGAGAAGGAATATACCAGGCTCTGTTGTCAGGAAAAGCGGCAGCTTCAAAAATTATAAGTGGACAGTATGATCAGATAATGATGGAGAAAATGATCCGTTATAACCGGATACAGTATAACTTTCTTCGTCTGCTTATCAAAAGCGGTCCTTTCAGAAATAGTATCTTCAACCTTATCCTGCTTTGCCTGAAAATAAACAACC
>CAYLJE010000100.1:0-9192 GCA_964383915.1 uncultured Rikenellaceae bacterium | reverse complement strand
ATAAAGAAATTTCTTAAACCAAAATTTCTTTATTACACCTCACCCAAAACTTTCTTTGAAAGTTTTGACCTCTCCTCAAGGAGAGGTGAATATGGTACCCCGGGGCAGCCCGTCCGACTGGTTTCGTCCGGGCGGGAGCCCCGAAGAATTCTTTTGATTAAATTGAAATTAAGTTTGAGAAACAAGTAAATGATAATGAATGACACTCGGAACACAACGACGAACTAATGACTACTGAGTAACATCCCGTGAACGAAGTGAAGGATAAATGATATCCCGGGTAGTTGAGACAGATGACACAGCCGCAGGCTGTAAATAACAACTGGTCATTTCCTGATCAAATAAGGAAAATTATATAGAAACTGGCATATTTTTTGTATCTTTGTAGCTGTAAAACAAGCACACCATGGGGCTGACCTGGATTTGACAGCAAGGCAAATGGATGTGTAAGCATGCCGAGCCATGTAATAACGCTCGTTAAACAGGATTGCACAATAGTAATTGGCGAAACAAATTACGCGCTCGCTGCCTGATCTCGGAATGAGAGAGGGCTTTATCCCGGCACAAGGTGCGGGGACGGGCTATCTCCCGGAGACCCTGCCAGGCGGTTTCCGATCCGGAGGTACCAGTAAAGCCAGGGCTGGTCAGGGTGTTGTCCCGACATCCTGATGAGATAACCGGGACTAAGGTACAGGTAGGCTGTCTGCTGTCAGCCTGTCCCCGACAATCAAAAGCAGACTAAGCATGTAGAAACCACCTCTGTTTCTTGTTTGGACCGGGGTTCGACTCCCCGCAGCTCCACAAGTTAGAGAACAACAAATAATAAAACACCGTAAAATATACCACTTACGGTGTTTTTTTGTCTTCAGTCTGACCAGAACATTAACAAAACATCATAATATATGACACTAAATCGGATACCTAATACCATAGCATACCATAGGTATCCGGATAAGAAATAATATTATGTGTACTAATTTATTATGATTTATATAATTTTAATATATTTTCATTATATTTGTTTGTATTTATTGTTATTCGGATACCTGTATCATGACAAAAAGACAAACACTGGCAATTCTCTTTTATTTAAGACTGGATAAGGTCAATAAAGAAAACCAAGTTCCAATTTATATGAGAATCACAGTGAATGGGAAACGTGCTGAAATGGCACTTCATAGATATATTAGTCCGTCGAAATGGAACAAAACCGGAGGTTTCGCAAGAGGAACAAAACGTGAAGTACGGGAATTAAATGAATTTCTTGATCAGTATCGATCTAAAGTATATAGGGCACAGAGAGAATTATTAGAGCGAAATATGGCAGTTACGGCGGTAGCTTTGCGGAACAAGGTCCAGGGGAAAATGGAAGAACAAAAATCCCTAATTGAAACCTTTGAATATCATAATAAGCTCATGAAAGAACAAGTACCTACGGAATATAGTCCTACAACATTGATCCGATATAAAACGACTTTAAAACATGTAAAAGAATATATAAGGTATAAATACAAAACAGATGATTTATTATTAACTCAACTGGACCATCAATTCATAACAGAATTCAACCACTATTTCAGAACAATCAAAAAGACCAATCACAACACTGCAATAAAATACCTGAAGAATCTAAAAAAAATAGTAAACCTGGCCGTTAAGAACGGATGGTTACAAAAAGATCCTTTTGATAAATTTTCTGTCAAACTACAACCGGTCAAAAGAAGTTTTCTTACTGAGGAGGAACTTCATAAAATAGAGGACCTGGAAATAAAAATTCCACGGCTAGACTAGGTCAGAGACATTTTTGTGTTTTCTTGTTATACTGGATATGCATACACAGATGTAAAAAATCTTACGCATAACAATATAACGACCGGCATTGACGGTGAAAAATGGATTTTCACTTTCCGGAAAAAAACGAAAACAAAATCCAATGTCCCTTTATTGCCTAAAGCACAAGAGATAATTAACAAGTACAAAAATCACCCTGAAGCAATCAATAAAGAAAAAATATTTCCAATAATCAGTAACCAAAAGATCAACGCCTATTTGAAAGAGATCGCTGACTTAGCTGGAATAAAAAAATATCTCACCTTTCATTTAGCCCGTCACACATTCGCAACTACAGTTACTCTCTCCAACGGAGTCCCTATAGAAACGGTCAGTGAAATGATGGGACATAAAAATATTAGAACGACCCAGATCTATGCAAAGATTATTGAAAAAAAGGTTAGTGAAGATATGAAGGAATTAAGAAAGAAATTATGTCCGGATAACAAACAAAGGAATATTAACTAATGAGCAGTTCTTCTCTTTTAATGAGTGATGGGTTTCTGATTACTAAGTTACTTTGGAAATATAGCTTTTATGGAACATTATCGTTGTTCTACAAAGAAACATTTATGCCAGAAGCACTTGGCAAGATACTGAATTCTTTTGAATTCAAATTTACTGACGAGGATTTTGAAAGAATTAGACTTGTTTGTGAAAAGTATGATTTCAAAGAGCCAATCTGTAACGATTTGATGCTGTTACAAAAAATTATAGGACACGAATACCAAAATATACAAAAAAGAAATCTACAAGAATGGGGGTGAAATTATCTGAAATTTGTGAAGGAAATAAAAACTCTCCACGATCTTTTAAAAGATCAATTAGATGAAGAGTATTCTCAAATAGATCATATTCAGCTAAAATTTCGGAGGTTAAATAAGATACCTGCATTCAATATAACAAACAAAAAAACAATTACATTTCTTCTTAATCAGTTAGAAAAATTCTTGAATGAGAAAGAACAAAAGTTTTATATAGAAATAGCAAATTATCCTGACGGAGACAAAATGCTCAAAGCTCTTATCCTTCCCTCAGGAAAACCAAGTGATAAAAAGGATACAGTTAAATTAAATATCAGAGAACGAAGTTGTTTCTTATTACGTGAATATTTATTTTTTAAAGACCTTTTTAATATAACGTCTGATCTCAATACAATTACAAATAAAGGAGCCGAATTCATTGACTTACTTTTAGCCGAAATTGGGTTACTGGAAAAAAAATCGGAATATTCGAGTCCCCACCACGGAAGCTATAAAAAATACCTGATAAACACAGTAAAAACAACAATAAAGAATGGTGTAAATCACATCAATAAAAAATAAATTATACACCACTATATTCCTGGTACACAGTGAATAGAATATGTATATTTGCTATCAGAATAACATAAACTGATAGCAAAATGAAGACAGATCAGATTTTAACCAAACAGGACCTATTTGATTTTGAAGAAAGGCTAATTATTAAATTAAGCGATATTCTTTCAGATCAAGAATCCCCAAAATACATTAGATCAAAGGATGTCTGTAAGTTATTGAACATTTCTTCTTCATCCCTTCAAAATTACAGGAACTCTGGCAAAATTCCATACGTCAGATTGGCGGGTACACTTTTATATGATCTTGACGAAATAAAAAAGTTGCTCAAATTCCATTCGTTGGAGAGCAACTAATATCTTATTGTCATGATACCATTGCCACAAAAATTGAGAAAAAATGGATTTGTGTACAACTTAGTGCTAAGGGGGAGAAGGACATGTATTTATAGCCAATGGTCTGCAAATAATCTTATTTCTTTCGAGGTATTTAAAATAAAAACAAGACCCCTCAGAAAAGTTAAAGGAATTTGGTTGGAGGCCAGAGAGAGATTCCCCAGGGATGAGGATTTTGGATATTCGGCATGGACAATAAAAGATTGGGGAAAAGCAAAAAGGAAATTTGATACCTTAGAATATAATGAATAATCCTACAAACAAAGAAGGCTACTTCAACCATATAGTATCCATACATGAGCGGATAGGCGATAAAAGAAAAACAGAGATCAAGATACCTGTGGATTTATGTTTTCTTGTGATAAGAAAAAAAATGATTCCGGCGTTCAAGGTTTTTATTTTGCTTAAAATGATTAGCTCAGGAAAAATCAAGCTCACTTTTTGGGGAAAACAGGTTCTGGCTGATTTCTGTGGTTATAAAACAGTTCGATCTTTAAATAATCAGCTAAAAAGATTAATCGATCTGAATTGGATTGGATATAACAGAAGTACTAAAATTTATCACATAAGAGGTTTTTCTTTCATACAAAAACTAATGGGACTGCGTGCACGTTTGGGCTTTTGGTTTACCGTACAGGATATGCAGTGTTTTGATAGTATGATTTATGGAGCAGTGATTGGCTATTTGAGTAAAAACCAAGGGAAGAAACTGAGAATCGACCCACAAAAAGGAAGGTCCAACCAAGTTCTCAGCAAATCCCCTGGGTTTTATCCTGTCTCTAATTCCTACCTGGCAAAGATACTAAACATATCAACTTCAACAGCTTCTATCATGAAGAAGCGGGCAGAGGAAGATGTCTGTATCTATGTAAAGAGAAAAAGAATCGTAGAACCTGCAACTCATGATGTTTTCAAAAGACTAAAAGGAACTTATCCTGAAGAATACCTGCATCCTATCGTCTGGAGATACATGTTTTATCAACGTTTCCCGGATTTAATAAAGGCAAATTTGAAGTATGGACTAAGGAAAAAAATCGATAAATAAAAAAAAGAATTAATAAGGGTGGTTAATAATAATCTTTCTCTTCTTCTTTTATTCCTATTCTTATTCTTTTTATATGAAACAATAAACAACCTAAAGATTATTACAAATGACAAGGAAAGTTATGAAACTATTGGATTCATTAACAGGACTTATGGAATGTAAAGTATGTGGAGCAACGCACTATGCCAACCTGCAATCTGGTGTTGATCGGGCAGATGGTGTTACCAGGTACTACAGGGGATCTTGGCAATGTGAAAATGGGTGCAAACTTGAGGATAATGACTCACAAAGGGAAATAATCATCACTTCTTCCTACAAAAGCCAAAACTCGCACAATAAAAAGCATTAATGAGGGGGGTCGGGTCCGCAGATTCGTTTTCGGATTTGAACCACACACCTGAAATATATACATTGACAACACACAGATACAGACAATGCCTGAATTAAGCGAAATACCATTGAATGAGATTATCCATGACTGGAGGGTGAAAGAGTATATTCGCAAAAAAGCCTTTGGGCTGGCTAAAAAAGAGATCAAAAGATACCAAAACTACCAAAGTCAGATCCTTTACTGTCACGCCTGGCTCCTCACCCTCCATTACCAGGCTGTCACACGCCTCCAGGAAAGATATTCTCTATCAAAACCGGAATTCATAACTCTTTTAGGACTTTATTTACTGAAGAGGATTCAAAAGAGCTACGTTTATGCAAAAGATCTGAAAGAGCTTCTGGCATGGGAACATAACAGGATTTACAGGCATTTGAAAAAACTCTCGGCAAAAGGATATGTGCACATAGAGAAAAACATATATAATCGAAGACAGAGGTACTCTATTACTTCGGAAGGATATAGGGTAATACGGGCTTTCAGTCAGCACTACTGGAGGGTATTTCACGAAGTGGTGGACAAATGGCGAGAGTTACCAGATACGTTCTTAAATAGGTATTTCTAATCCTATTCACTACCTTCAACATATATATCCCTTTCCTGTCAGGCTGTTCCGATAAAATATAAGTACAGACTGTTCCAATAGTAAAACCTTCTAACAGTTATTGCAGTCAATCAGACACAGACCCCCCCTCCCTGTTTTTCATCATAAATAATTCTTCCTTTTATCAGGAAAATAAAATACATTTGAAGAGAAATCGGAAGTTGAGTTTCTTTATTACAATGACCAAACTTGAGAATATAACCAAGGGTACTTTTCTGCAAGGGATCATTCCAAACCAGATGGCAGAAGTGATTGATGTAATCAGGCACGGGGAAGATGTCATTGAAGTGATCTATAAAGATCCAAGAGGAGAGCTGTCGAACCAGATCCTGTATCGGGACAACGAACCATCGCTCGAAGTTGTCACAACCACTCCTCCCTGGAGTTTCACGGCACCTTCACAAATGTTTAAATTGGTTTCCGAAGCATACAGAATAAAACTGGCCTACATTTTCGATCCTATGATGGCCATCCATACTTCTATGATCGACCCATTGCCTCATCAGATCACTGCTGTTTACGATAGTATGCTGCCAAAACAACCGTTGCGTTTTTTGCTGGCAGATGATCCGGGAGCCGGGAAAACCATTATGGCAGGGTTACTGATTAAAGAACTTGCCATCCGGGAAGATGTCACCAGATGTCTGATCGTATGTCCGGGTGTCCTCGCAGAACAATGGCAGGACGAACTATACCAGAAATTTCACCTCCCTTTTGAGATATTGACCAATGACAAAGTCAATGCCTCAAAAACAGGCAATTGGTTCAATGAAGAAAATCTGATCATTGCCCGGCTTGATAAATTAAGCCGGGATGAAGATCTACAGGAAAAACTGAAAGTAACGAGATGGGATCTGGTGGTTGTTGATGAGGCACATAAGATGTCTGCGTCATTTTTCGGAAAAAAGATAAAATACACCAAACGGTACCGTTTGGGACAATTGTTATCAAAGAAGACCCGTCACTTTCTACTCTTGACGGCTACCCCTCATAATGGCAAAGAAGAAGATTTTCAACTATTCCTGGCCCTGTTGGATGGCGATCGTTTTGAAGGCCGTTTCAGGACCGGGGTTCCTTCTGTGGATGTCTCTGATATAATGCGGCGATTGCTGAAGGAACAACTTGTCAGGTTTGATGGGAAGCCACTTTTTCCTGAAAGGATAGCGGAAACGGTTCCCTATACGTTGACAGAGGCAGAACGACGTTTATATGAAGAAGTAACAAATTATGTAAGGGAACAATTTAACAGGGCTGACCGTTTGGAATCAGGACGCCGGGGTACGATAGGCTTTGCTCTGACTATCTTACAAAGACGACTTGCTTCATCCCCGGAAGCTATTTACCAGTCACTCCGCAGAAGAAAAGAAAGACTTCAGGTTCGTATGGAGGAAGAGGCTTCTTTCCAGAACAGGGATGAGGAGAAATGGTGGTTGCCACAATATGAAAACGAAGAAGACATAGAAGAGTATGTTGCAGATATTGCTGCAGATGAACAGGAACAGATCGAAAACGATATTGTTGACAGGGCAACGACAGCAAAGACCATCAAGGAACTGGAGGAAGAGATAAAAACACTTGAATATCTCGAGAAATTAGCCTATGACGTAAAAAGGTCCGGTACGGATAAAAAATGGGAAGAATTGTCTTCACTCCTTACAGAAAACAAATGGATGACCGATGAATCGGGGAATCGAAGGAAGCTGGTAATTTTCACAGAACACCGGGACACATTGAATTACCTTGCCCAAAGAACCAGGACACTCCTGGGGCAACCGGATACAGTGATCACCATACAGGGAGGGATGAAGCGGGAAGACAGAAGAAAAGCTCAGGAACTTTTTACCCAGGATGTAAATGTTTCTGTGCTTATTGCCACAGATGCTGCAGGCGAAGGTATTAACCTCCAGCGTGCCCACCTCATGGTCAATTATGATCTGCCCTGGAATCCCAACAGACTGGAACAAAGATTCGGCCGTATTCACAGAATAGGTCAAACGGAAGTTTGCCGGCTATGGAACATTATTGCTTATGAAACGAGAGAAGGACAGGTATGGCATCGCTTGTTTGAAAAACTGGAAGAGGAGAAAAAGGCCCTCGGAGGGAAAGTTTTTGATGTTCTGGGAGAAATGACTTTCGAGAACAAACGTTTAAAAGACCTGTTAATAGAGGCTATCAGGTATGGGAATGACCCTGAAAGAAAAGCGTATCTGGATAAGGTCATGGATACAGCCCTGGATCATGAGAAACTGGAAAAACTTCTTCGGGAAAGATCTCTCTATTCTGTCACTCTGACCAGATCCAATGTCCAGGAGATTAGGGAGGAGATGGACCGTGCCACAGCCCGGAAACTGCAGCCCCATTTTATCGCCGACTTTTTCCTTTCTGCCTTCAGAATGTCAGGAGGTTCTGTCAGAGAAAAAGAGAAAGGACGCTTTCAGGTCATCCATGTTCCGGCGGCCATTCGCAACAGAAAACGATTTTTGAATTCAAGGGAACCTATCCTGAAAAGCTACGAAAGGATCACTTTCCATAAAGAATTGGTGTCGGTAAAAGGAAAACCACTGGCGGCTTTTGTTTGCCCGGGACATCCCTTGTTGGATGCTACCATAGATCTGTTGCTTGAAACAAAAATGGACCTTCTGAAACAAGGTTCGGTACTGATCGACGAAATGGACCCATATAGTAATCCAAGGGTTCTTTTTTGCCTTGAAAACAGCATACAGGATGCCAGACAATTGCCGGATGGAAGAAGAAGAACGATTTCCAAAGAAGTGCATTTCATCGAACTTGACGAAAATAAACAAATAAGCGTAGCAGGATATGCTCCTTATCTGGATTACAGGGAACCAACGGAAAAAGAAATGAGTGATCTTTCATCAAAGATCAAAGGATTGTCCTGGATCCATGATAAGATGGAAGACACTATTAAAAGTTATGCTATAAATACCCTGGCCCGTCAGCATCTGGAAAGGGTTAAAAGGAACAGGCAACATTATATAGAGAAAACGAAAAAAGCTGTAAATGAACGGTTGACCAATGAGATCAAATACTGGGACCACAGGGCAAGAGACCTCAGAATACAGGAAGAAGCAGGAAAACCAAATGCGAGGTTGAATTCCAATGAGGCTCGTAAACGTGCAGATGATCTTCGTGCCAGGCTTGATAAAAGATTACAGGAACTGGACGAAGAGATCAAAATCTCCTCCAGGCCTCCCATAGTGATCGGAGGCGCATTGATCATTCCCGGCTCCTGGTTGTCCACGATAGAAACAGATAATTTAAAAGACCAGGGGTTCTCATCACCTGAAGAAAAAGCGGCGGTTGAGAAAATAGCCATGGATGCTGTTTTCAGGATAGAAAAAGACCTGGGGAATATCCCTCACGACAGGAGTAAAGAAAAACTGGGGTATGATATAGAAAGTCTCGAAAGTAAAACAGGGAATTTACGATTTATCGAAGTAAAAGGAAGGAAAAGTGATGCATCAACCGTTACAATAACAAAGAATGAGATCATCTATGGATTGAACCTTCCGGAACAATTTATCCTTGCCCTGGCTTTAGTGGCCAGGGACCAGGTTAATGTTCATTATATACGGAATGCTTTCAATTTC
>CAYLJE010000099.1:0-9208 GCA_964383915.1 uncultured Rikenellaceae bacterium | reverse complement strand
AACAGCTTGTATTGAGCTTGCCGAAATAAAGAAATCGGACATTATGGACAAATACGAATTAAGAGAGTTGCTTCAAAATTATAAGGTTGATTATAATGAGCTATATGTTTGGGATTAGGCTTACGCCCTTTCAGGGCTTGGATATTTGTCCTGTCATAGACACAGGACGTTGCCTTATGCTATTGTTTCGGGTGGTTGTTGATTTTTCTGCGGATAATTTTTTAACTTTGGATGAAAATAGATGAGCGTATGTTTCAACCGGAAGCAGTAAATGAGTTGGTAAAGCGTCTGGATGCGCTGAGGAGGCATCTTTGATGTTGAAAGGAAACGTGAACAAATTGAGAAAGAGGAGATTGTAACACATGATCCGGCATTCTGGAATGACCCGAAGAAAGCAGAATCCCAATTAAAAAAAATTTCCGGACTGAAGCATTGGACAGAAGCTTATGATGATGCCAGGTCGGCAGTGGATGACCTGCAGGTGCTGGTTGAATTTCAAAAAGAGGGAGAAGCCGGGGATGATGAGGTAGAAAAACAATACAAGACTGCACTGCAGAAGATTGGGGAGCTGGAGATGAAAAATATGTTACGCCGGGAGGAGGATCATCGGGGGGCTTTGCTGAAAATAAACTCAGGAGCCGGAGGTACCGAGAGCCTTGACTGGGCCGGGATGTTGATGCGTATGTATATCCGTTGGGGAGAAAAGAACAATTATAAGGTAAAAGAGGTAGAATATCATCCGGGGGATGAAGCCGGCGTGAAGTCTGTGACACTGGAATTTACCGGAGAATATGCTTATGGCTATCTGAAGAGTGAAAATGGGGTGCACCGCCTGGTACGTATTTCCCCTTTTAATGCCCAGGGGAAAAGGCAAACTACTTTTGCCTCCGTCTTTGTATCACCGGTCGTTGATGAAAAAATCGAGATCGGGGTCAATCCCTCTGATATTATATGGGAAACCTACCGTTCCAGTGGGGCCGGTGGTCAAAATGTAAATAAGGTAGAAACGGCTGTAAGGTTAAGACATATACCCACAGGCATTGTGATTGAAAACCAGGAGACCCGGTCACAGCTTAAAAATAAGGAGAATGCCATGCGGATACTGAAGTCGCAGTTATATGAACTGGAGCTGCGTAAGAAAAAAGAAGAACAGGCTAAAATAGAAGGACAGAAGAAAAAGATCGAATGGGGATCGCAGATCAGGAGTTACGTCCTGCATCCTTATAAGATGGTGAAAGATTTGCGTACACAGTATAAGACATCAAATGTACAGGCTGTACTGGACGGAGAGTTGAATGATTTTATCAAAGCATTTCTGATGCAGTTCGGCGCCACAGTGTAATAGAAAAAATGGAGTTCTTTTTTTAAAACAATATGTTTTCTCAATAAAATAAACCATTTAAACCGTAGGATTATGAAAGTAAGAATTGAAAAAGATACGATGGGTGAAGTTGAGGTCCCTGCTGATAAATATTGGGGGGCACAGACCCAGCGTTCAAAAAACAACTTTAAAATCGGCAAACCGGCATCGATGCCGGTGGAAATTGTTTATGCTTTTGGTGTGTTGAAAAAAGCGGCTGCCATGGCCAATATGGAACTGGGCGTCTTATCTGAAGAAAAAGGTAAATTGATTATGCAGGTCTGTGATGAGATCATTGACGGCAAACTGGATGATCAGTTTCCCTTGGTAATCTGGCAAACAGGATCGGGGACGCAGTCTAATATGAATGTGAATGAAGTAATAGCTAATCGTGCTCATGTGCTTAGCGGAGGAAAACTCGGGGAGGGAAAAAGTTTGATCCATCCCAATGATGATGTGAACAAATCCCAGTCTTCCAACGATACTTTTCCTACGGCTATGCATATCGCTGCTTGTGATGTGATTTCTAATATAACCATACCAGGGATCAAAAAACTACTGAATACATTGAAAAAGAAGACAGTAGAATTCAAAGATATCATTAAAATAGGAAGAACACACTTGATGGATGCGACTCCTCTGACCCTGGGACAAGAATTTTCCGGTTATGCTTCTATGGTGGAATATGGATTAAGAACGGTGGAGTGTACACTTCCAAATTTACATAAACTGGCTTTAGGGGGGACAGCCGTAGGTACCGGCCTGAATGCCCCTAAGGGGTTTGATGTTTTGGTGGCAAAAAAAATAGCGGAAATTACCGATTGCCCTTTTATTACTGCAGAGAATAAGTTTGAAGCACTTTCTGCTCATTGTGCTGTAATGGAAATTTCAGGAGCACTTAAAATTTTGGCTACCTTCCTTACAAAAATAGCCAATGATATCCGATTTTATGCGTCAGGCCCCCGTGCCGGAATCGGAGAATTAATCCTTCCGGCTAATGAGCCCGGATCCTCCATTATGCCGGGGAAAGTTAATCCAACTCAGAATGAGGCTCTTACACAGGTCTGTACACAGGTTGTCGGTAATGACATGACTATTACAATGGCCGGAATGCAGGGGCATTTTCAACTAAATGTTTTTAAACCTGTTATGATACTTAACCTTTTAGACTCAGCAAGGTTAATAGGAGATGCTTGTGTTTCCTTCAACGATAATTGTGCCGTTGGTATTAAACCTAACCTTGAAAGAATTAAGTATAATCTTAATAATTCTTTAATGCTTGTAACAGCTCTCAACACGCACATAGGTTATGAAAATTCAGCAAGAATAGCAAAGAAAGCTCTTGCTGATGGCACTACACTGAAACAGGCAGCGCTGGAACTTGGGCTTGTTACTGAAGAACAGTTTGATGAATGGGTGGATCCGGGTAAAATGATTGGATCGTTTTAAGGATAAAAAAAGCCGCATTTGCGGCTTTTTTTATCCCTCTGCAATCTTGATATCTTTGATATTGAGTTGCAGTGATTTGTTCCCTCTGAACTCGTTTTCTTCGACGGTATAACAGATGTCAAACAGGTTTCTTTCCCGGATCAAGTCATATTGATGTGATTGGTTAAAAGCAATGGCGGGAAATGTAATTTCTGTTTTCCCATCTTGTGTTAATGCAAGTTTCATGTGATTGGCGTTGGCGCCTACCACCCTGCCGGAACCGGTATCTCTGACATGCCTTGTCAAAAAAACAGGAGCCAGGTTCTCTGGTCCGAAAGGCTCCATTTGTTTAAGGATATTGGCAAAATTGTCTGTGATTTCATCGAAATCAAGTTCCTCGTCGATGGAAACCGTCGGAGTCAGTTGATCCGGGGTTATGTGCTTATCTACAACTTCTTCAAAACGGGAGCTGAAGCTCTCAAAATTTTCCCTTTTCAGTGTAAGTCCGGCAGCATACATATGACCCCCGAAGGTTTCAAGAAGATCGCTACACTCTTCGAGGGCACGGTACAGATCGAAGCCCTGCACCGAGCGGGCAGAACCTGTAAGAAAGCCGTTAGAGGCAGTGATTACAATGGTAGGACGATAGTAAGATTCAATCAACCGGGAGGCCACAATGCCAATGACTCCCTTGTGCCAGTTTTCATTGAAAACGACTGTTGACTTACGGTTGGATAAAACAGTATCTCCGGAGATCATGGTCAGGGCTTCCTGCGTGATCCGTTGGTCTTCCTCTCTTCTTTCCAGGTTGATGTTATTGATTTCATCACTTATTTCTTTTGCTGTTTTAATATCTTTGGATACGAGCAGATCCACAGCTTTAGTGCCTGATCTCATCCTGCCGGCTGCATTAATACGGGGACCAATGCGAAAAACAATGTCTTCGACGGTGACTTTTTTATGGTTCATGCCTGCTGAGATCATAATGGAATGCAAACCGGTACCGGGGTTTTTATTTAATTGTTCAAGACCGTGATAAACAAGGATACGGTTTTCTCCGGTGATGGGAACAATGTCTGAAGCTGTGCTTACAGCTACCAGGTCGAGATAATGAACCGGTTTTTCAAAAGCGATACTGTTGATCATGGCATAACCCTGTATCAGCTTAAACCCTACACCGCAGCCTGACAGTTCCTTGAAAGGATATTCGCACCCGGGTTGTTTCGGGTCCAGGATGGCTACTGCTTCCGGTATCTTTTCTCCGGGCAGATGATGGTCACAAATGATAAAATCTATTTTTCGGGAGGAGGCATACTCAATTTCTTCCACAGCTTTGATCCCGCAATCAAGGGCGATGATCAGCGAATAATTATTTTCTGCTGCATAGTCAATCCCCTGTATAGAGATTCCGTACCCTTCAGTGTCCCGGTCGGGGATATAGTATCCCAGGTTGGTATAATATTCATAGAAAAAAGAGTATAATAAGGCAACAGATGTTGTTCCGTCCACATCATAATCGCCATAAATCAGGACTCGTTCGTTGCGGCTGATCGCAGTCATGATCCTGTCAATAGCTCTGTTCATGTTTTTCATCAGAAAGGGATCATGCAGGTTTTCCAGGGAAGGACGGAAATAGGATTCGGCTTCTTCGTATGTTTTTATGCCACGTTGAATTAACAGGTTGGCAATATGAGGATTTACATTGATAGCCCTGGAGAGCGTTTCGATATCCCCGGCATAACCTTTTGGTTTAATACTCCATCTTTTATCCATTACTTTTTTTAGTTAAATGAACCTGAAAGACTTCTCCAAACTGTTTCCTCACCCGTTGCTTCATCTCTTCAAAATTCCATTTATAGCCGGTTTCCTTCTCTACAGAGGTAACCCCTTTGTCTGTAAACCCACAGGGATTGATATAATCAAAAAAACGAAGGTCGGTGTTGATATTAAATGCAAAGCCGTGCATAGTGATGCCGCGGCTGACCCGTACACCGATGGCGCAAATTTTCCGGGGTATTTCTGTTTTTCCCGGATGCATCCATACGCCGGTAGCATGATCCAGCCGTCCTGCCTGAAGGCCAATCTCTCCAAGGGTGCGGATGATTGTTTCCTCGATCAGGGAAATGTATTTTTTCACGCCAATTCCTAATAAATTTAAGTCAATGACAGGGTATCCGACAATCTGTCCTGGTCCGTGATAAGTGATATCACCGCCGCGGTTGGTATGATAATAGGAAATATGTTCTTTCTGTAGCTGTTCTTCGGGGATGAGCAGGTTCCTTTTTGCTCCGCTGCGGCCCAAAGTATAAACAGAAGGATGTTCACAGAACAACAGGTATCCTCCGGTATTCCCCTGCTGGTTTTCCTGTGCGGGATGTAAGTTTTGTTCCTGCAATTGTTCCAGCAACTGTTCCTGATAATCCCAGACTTTATGGTAGGGAGCAGGTCCCAAATCTTCGAATTCTATTTGTATGTTCATTATTTACTGTTTACAAACGCTACAGCATGGATATGCTTTTCAGCGTGGTAGGAGGAACGGACCAGGGGACTGCTTTCGACAAACCGGAAGCCTTTTTCCAGGCCGGTTTTTTTGTATTCAGTAAAAATTACCGGACGAACATATTCTTTTACGGGATAATGTTTTGGCGAGGGCTGCAGGTATTGTCCTATGGTCATTACCTGGCATCCTGCTTCAAGCAGGTCATCCATGGTCTCCAGCACTTCTTCACGGGTTTCTCCCAGACCCAGCATGATCCCCGATTTGGTAATTATTCCTTTTGAAGAAATATACCTGAGTACCTGGAGACTTCGGTCATAGATGTTTTTATTCCTTACCTCCGGGGTTAGTCTTCTGACGGTTTCCACATTATGGGAAATGACCTCCGGACCGGCATCCATGACAAGTTGGATCAACTTCTCTTTTCCCTGAAAATCAGGGATCAGGGTCTCCATGGTGACGCCGGGATTAACTTTTTTTATGGTACGGATGGTCTCAGCCCAAAAAGAAGCCCCGAGATCAGGCAGGTCATCGCGGTCCACCGAGGTGATCACACAATGTCTCAGACCCATCAGTCTGATGGATTCTGCCAATCGTTCAGGTTCGTCGCGGTCAACAGGCAGAGGCTTTCCTGTTTTTACATTGCAGAATTTGCATGCTCTGGTGCATATTTCTCCCAGGATCATGAAAGTAGCTGTTCCGGCATTCCAGCATTCTCCGATATTGGGACACTTGCCACTGGTGCAAATGGTGTGTAGATGGTTTTTCTGAACCAGATTCTTTACTTTCGAGTAGGTCTCTCCCCGGGGCATCTCCATCCTCATCCAGTCAGGAAGCCTCCTTTTCCTTGTTCTGCCTTCCTTCATATCCCTGATCTTTCAAGACTGTAAAAATACAAGAAATAAATCAGCCCTCCTCATTTTTTTTATCTTTGCAGAAATATATTTTCTATGAGCAATTTACAATTAACAGAGCAGGAAATAATCAGAAGAAAAGCGCTGGAAGAGTTACGGGAACTAAACATCAATCCTTATCCTGCTGAAGGGTATGTGGTAAATGCTTATTCGGATGAAATACTGGCAAATTACAATCCGGAGAAAAACAATTTTCAGGATGTGAGCCTGGCGGGCCGGATCATGACCCGGCGGATTATGGGTAATGCTTCTTTTATTGAGTTGCAGGACAGCCGGGGACGGATACAGGTATATTTTCGCCGGGATGATATCTGTCCCGGAGAGGATAAGACTCTGTACAACCGGGTCTTTAAGAAATTGCTGGATATCGGGGATATAATCGGTGTCAAAGGGTATGTTTTCATTACCAGGATGGGGGAGATCACGATTCATGTCAAAGAATTCAGTTTACTTAGTAAATCATTGCGGCCCTTGCCGGTGGTTAAAGAAAAAGACGGGAAAACATATGATGCTTTTACGGACCCTGATCAACGTTACAGGAACCGTTCTCTCGACCTGATCGTGAACCCGGCAGTTAAAGAGATCTTTATCAAGAGAACAAAGATCACCAACACCATCCGTGATTTCCTCAATGAGCGCGGGTATCTTGAGGTGGAAACGCCGGTTCTGCAGCCGGTCTATGGAGGGGCGGCCGCACGGCCGTTTAAAACACATCATTACCGGCTGGACCAGACACTTTATTTACGGATTGCCAACGAACTCTATCTCAAAAGAATCATTGTCGGAGGTTTTGACGGTGTGTATGAATTTGCCAAAGATTTTCGGAATGAGGGTCTGGACAGATACCATAATCCGGAGTTTACACAAATGGAGATATATGTGGCCTATAAAGATTATTTCTGGATGATGGATCTCTTCGAGGAAATGATTGAGCAAGTGGCCTTCAGACTGCATGGAACATCAAGTATAAAAATAGAAGACCGGGAGATCGATTTCAAGCGCCCCTGGGCAAGATTAACGATGTTTGATGCCATAAAAAAATATGCCGGCATAGATATTTCTCAGATGAATGAGGACGAACTGTGTAAGATAGCTGAAAAACTGGGTGTGGAAACAGAACAAACGATGGGCAAAGGAAAATTGATTGATGAAATTTTCGGAGAGACTACAGAACCTCATTTGATACAGCCTGCCATTATTATGGATTATCCGGTAGAGATGTCGCCTTTGTCAAAAAAACACCGTTCCAAACCAGGTCTGGTCGAACGTTTTGAGGTGATCGTTAACGGAAAAGAACTGGCCAATTCTTTTTCAGAGTTGAATGATCCCGTTGACCAGCGGGAACGTTTTGAACAACAGATATTACTGGGGAAAAGGGGGGATGAGGAGGCGATGATGCCGGATGAAGATTTTCTGAAGGCCATTGAGCTGGGGATGCCCCCGACAGCCGGTTTGGGAGTGGGAATAGATCGTCTGACCATGCTCATGACCGGGGCACATTCCATCCAGGATGTGATCTTTTTCCCGCAGATGCGGCCGGAGACAAAACAAACCGGAGATGCCGAAGAAAAATATACAGCCCTGGGAATACCCGGAGAATGGGTCCCGGTATTGCAAACGCTGGGGATTATCAGCGTGGATCAACTGAAAGAATTAAAACCCGGAAAACTTTTCAATGATATCTGTGGTTATAATAAGAAAAACAAAATAGGCCTGAAAAACCCCTCTCAGGAAGATGTGAAAAAATGGGTTGAAAATATTCCCGATAAAGAAAAAGAGTAATTAAAAATATAATGTCATGCGTTATTTTACATTGTCCCTGGATCATGTAAGTTCTTTTCTTCCGAAAGAAAAAATCAACGAACTTTCTCCTGCCATACAGAAAAAACTGGAGATGATTCATCAAAAGACTGGTCCGGGGAATGATTTCCTGGGATGGGTAAACCTGCCTTCGTCGTTGTCTGATGAATTTCTAATCAGAATTGAGCAGACAGCTGCTAATTTGCAGGAGAAAACAGAAGCTGTTGTGGTAATCGGCATTGGCGGGTCATATCTTGGAGCAAAAGCAGTCGTTGAAGCACTTTCGAATGCGTTTACCGGACGAGCTCCTACCGGAAGTTATCCAAAAATATATTTTGCCGGTAATAATATTTCGGAAGATTATCTGGCTGAGCTGCTGGATGTTCTGAAAGAAAAAGAATACGGATTGGTGGTTATATCAAAATCAGGAACGACCACAGAGCCGGCCATTGCTTTCCGGTTGTTAAAAAAACAACTGGCAGAAAAAGTGGGTAGTGAAGAAGCCGGAAGAAGAATCATTGCTATTACAGATGCCCGGAAAGGAGCTCTGCGCTCACTGGCAGAAAAAGAAGGGTATCAGACATTTGTGATTCCCGATGATGTAGGCGGTCGCTACTCGGTATTGACACCCGTTGGTCTGGTGCCTGTTGCCATAGCAGGTTTTAATATCAGGGAACTGGTGAAAGGAGCCCGGGAGATGGAAGACAAGACAGGTCCTGATAAGGGATTACCGGATAATCTGCCGGCGTTGTATGCTGCAGTGCGTTACCTGCTGTATCAATCGGGGAAAAAGATTGAGATTCTGGTGAATTTTCATCCGAAGCTGCATTTCTTTGCCGAATGGTGGAAACAGCTTTATGGAGAAAGTGAAGGAAAAGATGGCAAAGGACTCTTTCCGGCAGCCGTTGATTTTACCACCGATCTGCATTCGATGGGACAGTATATTCAGGAAGGGGAACGTATTTTGTTCGAGACAGTCATTTCCATAGAACAAGCAGAAAAAACACTGTCCATACCGGAGGATTCCGATAATCTTGACAGATTGAATTATCTGGCGGGGAAACGGATCGATGAGGTGAATAAAATGGCCGAACTGGGCACGATGCTGGCCCATGTGGATGGCAAAGTGCCTAACCTGAAGATTGCCATTGGCAAACTGGATGAATACCACCTTGGACAATTGATCTATTTCTTTGAGAAAGCATGTGC
>CAYLJE010000098.1:0-9437 GCA_964383915.1 uncultured Rikenellaceae bacterium | reverse complement strand
GGCCTTAAATGGCGTAGTATAGGCCCGGCCTTTTCTTCCGGCCGTATTGCCGATTTTGCTGTGAACCCTGACAATTCAGCTATCTATTATGTAGCTACGGCTTCCGGTCATATTTGGAAAACCGACAACAATGGGACAACCTTTAAACCGGTATTCGATCATTACGGAGCTTACTCCATCGGCTGTCTGGCCATGAATCCACACAACCCGAACGTGGTATGGGCCGGAACCGGCGAAAACCATTATCAGCGGGCACTGGGATATGGAAACGGGGTTTATAAAACCGTTGATGGAGGAAAGTCATGGAAAAACATGGGACTAAAAGATTCCCGCCAAATTGGGATGATTGCTATTAACCCCAACCATACGGATATTGTTTTTGTGGCTGCCGAAGGTTCTGCCTGGGGTCCCGGCGGAGACCGCGGATTATATAAAACCACCGATGGAGGAAAAACATGGAAGAAGGTGCTGAATATAAGCGAGAATACCGGGGTCAGCAATGTAGTCATAGACCCACGGAACCCTGACATAGTCTATGCTACCAGTTTGCAACGACGCAGACACGTCTATACAGCCATCGCCGGTGGGCCGGAAACAGCTTTCTATAAATCCACAGACGGCGGTGAGACCTGGCGCAAGTTGACCAAAGGACTACCATCTGCCGATATGGGCGGCACCGGACTGGTCATTTCTCCTGTCAATACGGATGTGCTTTATGCCAAAATTGATGCTGCCGGTGATGCAGGAGGATTTTTCCGTTCTACCGATCGGGGGGAATCCTGGATAAAAATGAGTAGCCATACCTCCAGCGGTCAATATTTTAATGAAATTGCCTGCGATCCGAAAGATATCAACACAGTCTATAGCCTGGAAACCGTTACCCAGGTTACCCATGATGGCGGAAAGACATGGAAAACACTTGGAAACAATAAAAGACATGTGGATGACCATGCCATGTGGATCGACCCGTCAAACACCCATCACTTTCTGATTGGCGGAGACGGCGGAGTCTATGAATCTTTTGATGGCGGTAAAAATTATATCTTTAAAACAAACCTTCCTGTCACACAGTTCTATCGCGTAGCCGTTGATAATTCAAAGCCTTTTTATTATGTCTATGGAGGCACCCAGGACAATAATTCTTTTGGGGGCCCTTCCCGGAACATCACAAGACAAGGAGTCACCAGTGACGAATGGTTTATCACCGTGGGAGGCGACGGTTTCTGGTGCGCTGTAGATCCGGAAGACCCCAACATCGTTTACGCCGAATGGCAATATGGCAATAGTACGCGTTACGACCGTAAGAGCGGAGAATCCATTGACATCAAACCCCAACCTAAAAAAGACGAGCTTACTTTTCGCTGGAACTGGAATGCCCCATTGATCGTCAGTCCACACTCCCATACACGGATATATGCAGCTGCCAACAAAGTGTTCCGTAGTGACGACCGCGGGAACAGCTGGCAGGAAATCAGTCCGGACCTGACCCGTCAGCTTGACCGTAATATGTTTAAGGTAATGGGTAAGTTCTGGAGCTTTGATGCCGTAAAAAAAGATGTTTCCACTTCCCTGTACGGGACTATTGTCTCCCTGGTCGAATCTGATGTTAAAGAAGGCCTTCTATATGCAGGCACCGATGACGGGCTGGTACAGGTCACCGACGACGGAGGAAAAACCTGGACAAAAACAGAATCCTTCCCGGACGTACCCGAATATACTTATGTCAGCGATATTTGCCCTTCAAAGTTTGATGAGAACGTAGTTTTTGCCTCTTTTGACAACCGCAAACGTGACGACTTCAAACCCTATCTGCTAAAAAGTACCGACAAGGGGAAGACATGGACTTCCATTGCATCCAACCTTCCCAAAAACGGGACCGTACATACCATCGAACAGGATTTTACAAACCCTGATCTTCTTTTTGCAGGTACTGAGTTCGGTTTCTATTTCTCCGCTAACGGAGGAAAAAAATGGGTTAAATTTACTTCCGGCTTACCAGATATTGCCGTCAGGGATATTGCCATCCAACGGCGGGAAAATGATCTTGTCATCGCTACTTTTGGCCGTGGTTTTTACATTCTGGATGATTATTCCCCCCTGCGGGATTATAATGAAAATGTCCTGAAAGAAAAAGCACATATCTGCCCTGTAAGAGATGCTTTGATCTACATCCAAACCAATAATAAAGGTGCACAGGGTTCTACTTATTTTGTTGCGAAGAACCCGCCTTTTGGGGCTACCTTTACCTACTATCTGAAGGAATCCCTGCAAACAGATAAGGAAAAACGTCATGAGGTAGAGAAAAAAGAATTTAAAAAAGGAGAAAAGATCAAAGTGCTCACCTGGGATGAGGTACGTGAAGAAAATAAAGAAGAAACACCTCATCTCATTTTCACCGTCACCGATGGACAGGGGAATGTAGTACGTAAGATCAATACCTCAGCTACCAAAGGCATTCACCGTATAACCTGGGACCTGAGATACTCTTCTCCTTTCCCATTGCGTTTGAAAAACAACAAATATGATCCGCTGGCCAAAGACGGCGACGGGATGCTGGCTATGCCGGGAAAATATTTTGTGTCCCTGGCCCGGTCCGATCATAGCAAGCTTACCGATCTGGCATCTCCTGTCCCTTTCCGTGCCGTGGTTTTGAACAACTCTTCCTTGCCGGCCAAAAATCGCCAGGCAGTTTTTGCTTTCCGGAAAAAAGTAGCGTTGCTGGCAGGGAAAATCCAGGGGACCATGGACCGGACAGGAGAGCTGACCAAAGAAATGGAAAGTATCCTACAGACCCTGGATCATACAGCCGGAGCCACCCCGGAAATGCTGCAACAGGCACGCAAAATAAGAAAAGAACTGGATCAGGTACAATTCGCTTTCAGCGGACTTACACCCAAAGCCAGCTATGAAGAAATACCCCCTCATAAAATGGCGCTGGCTGTCAGGATGAACAACCTGATCTATACACGATGGAGTTCCACCTCGGATATCACACAGACACAAAAAGATGATTACCAAATCCTGATGGAAGAATTCCCCCCGTTGCTTGAAAAAGTAAAAACCATCTACCAGCAGGAAATCAAACCCGTAGAGAAACAGTTGAAACAACTGAATGCTCCCTGGACACCGGGACGTTTACCTGAATGGAAATAAAAAAGAAATCGAAGGAAAAGATGAGAGAATTTCCCCTCATCTTTTCCTTTAAAAACAAAACAAAATATTTTTTATTCCGTATAGTTAAACAATTTTCATGACAGGATTAGCGTATATTATTTGATTTTTTATAAAAATCATGTAAATTTGTAAGGAAGTTTTAAGTTTTTTTAATTCTTTAAGTATGAAGAAACTGATTATAGTTGCAGTTGTGGTATTATTCATTGCCGGATTATTTTCTTCCTGCAATAATGAAGCATGTCCCGCATATGGCAATGCCAACACTGAACAAACCGGATCTAACGGATAAAATCTTTCTTTTAGTTATCCGAAATGATATTTTAATTTCCTATGCCATGAAGAAAGTAATAATTGTATTCACTTTCTTTCTTTTTTTTGTTTGGAATACTTTTGGACAGGGAGAAATTGACGAGCAACAGAAAATTTTTTACCGGAACGAATCCACCATTAATTTTTCATTGAATTCTACCGGATTTGGAGGAGGATATCGTTATGGTAAGCGTCTGAACTTCTTGAATAAGAGACTTTACGAGGTGGATTTTAATTATTTCAAGCATCCAAAAGAAGTAAAACTCTCCAACCCTTACAGTCCTACTTCACGCAGTTTTGTTTTCGGTAAAACCAATCTTTTTTTTAATTTCCGCGCAGGATATGGTTTCCAGAGGGACATATTTAAGAAAACAGACCGGGGAGGGGTGGCTGTACGGTACTTTTACTCCTTTGGTCCCACCATTGGGTTTTACAAACCCATTTATTACCTCGTGTTGAACCCGGTATCCATGGATACTTATATTCTGAAAGAATCCAAATTTGATCCTACTTCCTTTCATTCTCCAAATGATATTTACGGAAGAGCTTCCTTTTTTAAAGGGTGGAATGAGGTCAAGTTTGTACCCGGAGTTTTCGCAAAATTCGGCTTTAATTTTGAGTTCAGCAAGTTTGACCCAATGATACAGGCCCTGGAAGGAGGAATTACCATAGATGCATTTCCAAAAAAAATTCCTATCATGGCCACTGAAGACAACAAAAATATATTTATCTCCCTGTATGCCAGTTACCGTTTCGGAAAAATTATTGACCGTTATTATAAAAAAGCATACAAAAAAAACCAGCAGCTAAAACCGTCCCTGGTTTATATCCCCTAATTAGAGTCTGTCTGTAAATCCAAGTGTTTGATCCACTCTATACAACCGTCAACCTATAAAGCTCTGATTTTTTTTTGCCGGATGAAGATTATTCTTTACTTTTGCGTGATTTTCGTAACAAGTAAAATACTATAAAAAGTTAAGGATTATGGCTAAAATAAAAGTAGCAATCAATGGATTCGGCCGGATTGGCCGGAATGTTTTTAAAATTGCATTGGAAAGGGACAACATTGAGTTTGTAGGCATCAATGATTTAACGGATACAAAAACCCTGGCTCATCTGTTAAAATACGACTCTACCCAGGGGAAATTTAACGGAACGTTGGATTACGATGATAAAAACATCATCGTCAATGGCAAGGCCATCAAAATTTCTGCCGAAACGAACCCGGCAAAAATTCCCTGGCCGGTAACTCCTGACCTGGTGATAGAAGGCACAGGGATATTTACTAAAAAAGAAGGTCCGAGGGGAGGCTATGGTGACCATATTAAGAACGGAGCTAAAAAAGTGCTTCTTACAGCTCCGGCCAAAGATGACATTGAAAGAACGATTGTGCTGGGAGTAAATGATCATATGCTTACCCCGGATGTACAATTTGTTTCTAATGCTTCCTGTACAACTAACTGTCTGGCTCCGATCACCAAGGTAGTACATGACACTTTTGGTATTATCAATGCTTTAATGACGACAGTACATTCCTATACCAATGACCAACGAATTCTGGATTTCCCTCACAGGGATTTACGCAGGGCCCGCTCGGCTGCAGTTTCACAGATTCCTACCACCACCGGTGCTGCCAGTGCTATCGGAAAAGTTATTCCCGAACTAAACGGTAAAATGGACGGGATGTCTATCCGCGTTCCTACCCCCACAGGATCCCTTGTTGACCTCGTGGCTTATGTGGACAAAACCCCCTCGGTAGATGCCGTTAACGAAGCAATGAAAAAAGCCTCCGAAGGATCTATGAAAGGAATCCTCGGTTATAATGACGAACCCATTGTAAGTGTGGACATTATTCATGATGAACGTTCTTCTATTTATGATGCTCCCAGTACAATGGTCAGAGGACATATGGTAAAGGTCCTCTCCTGGTATGATAACGAATGGGGATACTCCTCCCGTGTGGTTGACCTGATCGAAAAGATGTTCTAAACAAACATAACAGAAACAAAGTAAAAACGTCCGCCTGGCCAGGCGGACGTTTTTTTTATCACTTCTGTATAACCTTTAGGAATACTCAGGAGTAAACAGGGATTAATTCAATAGGGATATTTAAAGACCCCTGATAATGCTGACCCAGTTCCAGGATTGCTTCATCTTCCTCCTCATAAAACCATCTGATTTTAATTTTCCGGCCCTGATCCAGAAATCCTTTTATCTTTCTCAAGAGTTCCAACAAATATTTTGAAGAACCGCTGTTGACATATTCCAGCTTAAATTCCAATATACTCTCCTGATCCGGATCTTTCTCAAAGTATTCTTTTATCCATGAAATAACCGACCGGAATATTTCTTCGGGATCTTCCGGAATGGAGCGTCCCGAAATAACAAAAACCTTCCCTGGTTCAAGATGAATATCAGGTGTTTTTGCTGTCGCTTTAACAATCAAAGGATTCATAATTACAAATATATAATATTCTTATTCATAATGCAAAGCGATGATAGGATCTAAACGGGCCGCTTTGGATGCCGGATAATATCCCGATACCACCCCCACCACAAAACATACAACAATTCCTCCTACTATCCATAGCCATGGAATTACAAAAGAAGTATGCGTAAGCATAGAGACCAGATTTCCGATGATAATTCCCAGGACAATTCCGAGTGCTCCTCCCAACTGGCCGATCAGTATGGCCTCAAAGAGGAACTGCATACGAATGGTTATTCCTTTCGCCCCCATAGCCTTGCGAATCCCTATTTCCCGTGTACGCTCCGTAACGGTTACCAGCATAATGTTCATCAGTCCGATAGCTGCACCAAACAATGTAATAATGCCAATCACAGTTGCAGCCAGCGTAACCTTTTTAATATTGTCTAACAGGATAGAGACCAGGTTATCGCTTTTGGTAATATTAAAATCGGTTTCATCCGTTACATCCAGCCCCCTGATAATACGAAATTGTCCCTCTGCCTCACTGGTCATTATATCCATCAACTTGGGGTCTGCAGGCATCACTCCTATCTGAAAAGTCATATTCGGCCTGGAGAAATAGTGCCTCACCGTGGTAACAGGCAACAAACAAATCCGGTCAAACCCGCCAAAACTGGAACCTTTTTTCTTAAATACACCGATAACGCGAAATTTACCCCCGCCAATAGTCACAAATTTGTCAACAGGGTCAGTATTCGGAAATAATTCTTTCACCAGATCCTCTCCGACGACCACTACATTCCTGTTCATCCGGACATCCTGAATGGAAATGCCTCTTCCTTCACTTAACTCATTGCCTGCAGTAAACATATAATTCTCATCACCTCCGACAATCAATATGTTAGGATTCGTTTTTTTATCTTCATACTTTACCGTAGCCGTACCGGAAGCATTAACAGAAACCGAGGCAACCCCGGGGAGAGTAAAGTCCTGTTTAAACCGTGAAGCTTGCTGATAAGTAATACGGGAATGATTCTTCTTCCGGTATCTCTTGTTCCCGACTATAACCGTCATCCCCCTGCTTTCAATAATAAATGTATTGGCCCCCATCAAAGTAAACTGCTTCGTAATAGAATTTTTGATCGAATCGATAGCCGTCAATATCCCAACCAGGGCCATAATCCCAAAAGAAATAATAAAAACAGTAAGTATCGTCCGTACCCTATTCGTACGTATAGAATCTACGGAAATTTTAAAATTATCTTCAATCAGACCGGATTTCATCTCAAAAATTTACTGGTTTAGTCATAACTTCTTAGAGAGTATAAAAATACTCTTTTTTTCATCTGTTCAAAATGATTATTGAATGTGTCTGATTTCTTATTACTTTTGTCTTTATTAAGGTATAATTAACAAATTTAATTGTTATGGCTTTTGATATTGATATGATCCACAGGGTATATTCATCTTTCGGAGATAAACTTATCAAAGTAAGAAATTTACTAAACAGGCCTTTGACCCTTACTGAAAAAATATTATACAATCATCTCTCAGAAGAAAAAACAAAGATTCCTTACAGCCGTGGAAAAGATTATGTAGATTTCAGACCTGATCGTGTAGCCATGCAGGATGCTACGGCCCAGATGGCTTTGCTACAGTTTATGATGGCAGAAAAAGATAAAGTGGCGGTTCCTTCCACCGTACATTGTGACCATCTGATTACAGCCAGGCAAGGTGCTGACAAAGATCTGAAGACAGCCAAATACACCAATCAGGAAGTATATGATTTTCTGGCTTCTGTTTCCAGTAAATACGGTCTCGGTTTTTGGAAACCGGGTGCCGGGATCATCCACCAGGTAGTGTTGGAAAATTATGCTTTCCCCGGTGGCATGATGATTGGAACAGATTCACACACACCTAATGCCGGCGGTTTGGGGATGATCGCCATTGGTGTGGGAGGCGCTGACGCGGTAGATGTGATGGCAGACAAGCCCTGGGAACTTAAGTTTCCAAAAATTATCGGAATAAAACTGACAGGAAAACTTTCAGGCTGGACAACCCCCAAAGACATCATACTAAAGGTGGCAGATATTCTTACCGTCAAGGGAGGTACCGGTTATATTATTGAATATTTCGGCGAAGGATTGCGTACCTTGTCGGCAACCGGACGTGCCACTATCTGTAACATGGGGGCAGAAGTTGGAGCAACTACCTCCACCTTCGGATTTGATGAAAACACTGCCGAATACCTGCGACAAACAGGCAGGAAGGATGTGGCCGATCTGGCAGAAACCATCAAAGAACATCTTACCGGCGACCCGGAGGTATATAAAAATCCGGAAAAATATTTCGACAAAGTCATTGAAATCAATCTCTCAGAGCTGGAACCAGCACTGAACGGACCTTTTACCCCCGACCTGCGTACGCCGGTATCGAAAATGACTGAAACCGCCAAAAAGAATGACTGGCCCCTCAACCTTGAAGCCGGACTGATCGGATCTTGTACCAACTCTTCCTATGAAGACATTACCCGGGCGGCTTCGATCGCACGACAGGTCATCGGGAAAAATCTAAAACCCAAAGCCAAGCTATACATCACCCCCGGATCCGAACAAGTGCGTTATACTATGGAACGGGACGGCCTCATCGAAGTGTTTGAGAAAATCGGAGGGGTAGTGCTGGCTAATGCCTGTGGTCCTTGTATCGGACAGTGGGATCGTGAAGAGGTGAAAGACGGCCATCGTAACTCCATCGTGACCTCTTTCAACCGCAACTTTGCCAAAAGGAATGACGGCAACCCTAATACGTTTGCGTTTGTCGCTTCCCCGGAGATGGTGATGACTTATGCCATCGCCGGCCGGCTGGATTTCGACCCTTTACATGATACCCTGGAGGACGAAAACGGGGAACCCGTACGTTTTGATGAACCTGCCGGCATGGTCTTTCCCCCCAAAGGTTTTGAGGTGGATGACCCGGGCTATATTGCACCGGCAGAAGACGGAAGCAAGGTAGAAATTAAGGTAAAGTCCGATTCCGAACGGTTGCAACTGCTGACACCTTTCCCTGCCTGGAACGGAAAAGATTTCAAAGGGCTTCATCTGCTGATCAAAGCCAAGGGAAAATGCACCACCGACCATATCTCCATGGCCGGCCCCTGGCTGCGTTATCGCGGACACCTTGAGAATATCTCTCAGAATCTGTTGATCGGTGCGGTCAATTATTTCAATGAGAAAACCAACGCTGTAAAGAACCAGCTTTCCGCTGAGTATCTGCCAGTTCCCGAAGCTGCTAAAGCATACCGGGATACCGGCAAAGGCTCGATCATCATCGGGGATGAGAACTACGGGGAAGGATCTTCACGGGAACATGCGGCCATGGAACCCCGTTTCATGGGTGTTCAAGCGGTGCTGGTACGCTCTTTTGCACGTATCCATGAGACCAACCTGAAGAAGCAGGGAGTGCTGGCACTTACTTTCAACGATCCGGTTGATTATGACAAAGTCCTGGAAGATGATACTTTTGA
>CAYLJE010000097.1:0-9472 GCA_964383915.1 uncultured Rikenellaceae bacterium | reverse complement strand
TACTGTTAATGAGGATTGAAAAATTCCTGACAACGCAGAGGTTGGCAACAAAGAATCTTTTTAGACCGAACTCATTTATCAATTAACTTCTAAAGTAAAACAGATGTCAAAAAGAAAAAAACCTTCCGATACCGTAGTGCTGATCACAGGAGCTTCTTCCGGCATAGGGAAAATAACAGCAGAAAGCCTTGCTTCCCGGGGATACAGGGTATATGGAACCAGTCGTAACCCGGAAGCTCTGGAAGCTGCATTTCCTGTTTTAATGATGGATGTGACAGAACCGGTAACTATTATTAATGCAATCTCTGAGATCCTTAACCAGGAACAGGGCATCGATGTACTGATCAATAATGCCGGAATGGGTGTCGGAGGAGCGATTGAAGAAACGGAAATAACCCTGGCCAGAAAACAATTTGACATTGTTTTCTGGGGAGGCCTGCAGGTTTCCCGTCATGTTCTTCCCATCATGAGAGAACAAGGCCGGGGTTTAATAATTAATATAAGTTCGATAGCCGGGAAGCTGGGTTTGCCTTACCAGGGCTTTTACAGTGCCGCAAAATTTGCTGTGGAAGGATTAGGCGAGGCGTTGAGTATGGAAGTGAAACCTTTCGGGATAAAAATTGTATTAGTGGAACCCGGAGATATGTCCACAGGATTTACCTCTAACAGGGAATGGGGGATGCCGGAGGTAATTTCTTCTCCTTATATGAAACAGGTGAAGAAAACCAAAGAAATTATTGATAAAAATGAGACTAAAGGAGGAAACCCTGCCAGGGTAGCAAAAAAAATTGTTCGTATTGTACAAAAAAAACACCCTGCCTTCCGATATGTTGTTGGGAAACCCGATGAGAAACTGGCCATGATCATAAAGGTTCTGCTGCCTTTCAGATGGTTTGAAAAGATACTGTCCTCTTTTTATGGCGTTAAGTGATAAGGCGTAGCTTAGAAACTATGGTTCAAATATTGTCTTACGAAATAACCAGCCCATACAAAACGACAGAGCAACATAAATAAGAGATTTTCTGTAATCAATTTCAGAAATAATAGGTATTAAAATAGGTATTTAAATACCTATTTTAAAGAATCGGGCAGTGGATATTTCTCGAAATCAGATTTATTTACCCATCCTGTGTACAACTCTTCTCCTCTCATATAACGTTCGTAAAAAGCAGTATCCTTGGTGTCGGCATATGGATAATGGTCAAAAACATCCCCTTTTCCAAACATGCGCGGATCTCCCTGCTCTTTCAGCTCCGTAAACAGTTGTTCTTTCATATCCTCCATAAGTTTCTGATATGTCGGTTTGTCTGCGAGATTAATGATACAATCCGGGTCTTTATTAATATTATAAAATTCATCAGGAGGCCTTTTTCCGAATGACCATTTCCAGTATTGTACGTTTTCATGTCTGCGGCGTTCTTCAAGGATAATCGTTTTGGTAGGACTTCCGTCGCAGTTCAGGTACCCTGTCTCCGGATTGCCGGCAGGCCAGCGGTCAGGCTTGAAATTACGAACATATAAATACCCGTTTCTGATAATTCCCCGGATCGGGTACCCTTCGTCATGCGGGCGTCCCACATCATGTCTTTCTTTGCCTATGAGTACATGATTCCGGCTTGTATCGGTTATCCCTGATTTGGAAGAGAGGAAAATACCCGTCAGACTTTTCCCCTGGATGGGTTGCATCCCTGATTTTTTTTGATCTATTCCCGCCACTTCCAGGAAAGTAGGAGCAAAATCAATAAAACTGACGAAGTCATCTACTATCCTGCCCGGATGTTTGATGCCTTTTTTCCACATGATGGCCAGTGGCATATGGTTGGAATTCTCGTATTCCTGTCCTTTGCATCTGGGGAAAGGCATGCCGTTATCCCCGCTGACAACGACTATGGTGTTGTTCAGTTCTCCTTTCTGTTTCAGTAAATCCAGCATTTTTACCAGATGAGAATCAAAATATTCAATCTCAAAAGCATAGTCCAGTATATCAGTACGGACCGTATCATTATCCGGCCAGAAAGTATATACACTGTCTATGTCTGTTGTATGCATCTCTCCCTTTCTTATCCCGGAGGCATATTCATATCCCCTGTGCGGCTCATGTCCGCCATACCAGAAACAAAAAGGTTCATTCGCGGGTTTGTTCTCAAGAAAAGCTTTGAAGTTTTCAAAATAATCTGTCTTTGATATATATTTTGTAGGGGGCGTAGTCAGTATTTTCTGCCATGGTTTTCCTACCAGTTCACGAGTTTTGCCGTTGATCTTACCGGGGATGCCGGGAGCCCATGGTTTTCCGGTATAACCCACATCATATCCGTGTTCCGAAAGCACCTCGGCATAGGTTTTAAACTTTGTCGGGAAATAACACCAATGATTAGCGGCTGCTTCCAGTTGCCAGGAATTGCGTCCCGTAATAATGGATGCCCTGGACGGGGCACATTTGGCATTGGGAGTATAAGCCCGTGTAAATAAAATCCCCTGATCGGCCACACGGTCAAAACCGGGCGTCTTTACCCATTTTGTCCCGTATGCGCTCATATGGGGATAGGCGGCATCGTCGGCAAGACAAAAAAGAATGTTCGGTTTAGAGGGCAGTCTGCCGGTCTGCGGTTTCCTGACGTTGCAGGCAGTGATCAGTAATAATCCGCTTACTACCCATCCTGCAGAAAAGAAGATTTTTTTAAGTAACAATTTTAGCATTTCCATGGCCTGTATTTATTTTATGGTTCGTGTGATTTCCTTAAAACCTTGTCTGTTTCCCTAAGTGTTTTTATGTCCGTGAGATGAATTTATTGTTTAAAAAATGATAATTGTAACTGAAATCATAGATATCCGGGGCGATTTCCTTGAAGCAATGTCCCGCCAGTGCCAGCTTGAACTCAGGAGCGATTTTTTTTATGAAACGGATCAGATTCTTCGTGTCTTTTTCCCCTCGCTCATCCAGGGCGATACAGGTTTTGTCAAGCCATCCCATTTCTTTCAGATGTTCCCGGAAATCATATAAGAACGGCCTCCAGTATGTTTCATACGCCGGAATGCCCGGTTTCAATGTCGCGGTTACAAATTTAGAAGAATCTTCATCCATGTAACGAAAATGGTTGCCCCAGGGAACCATCGTATAGCAATTGATCTGTTCTGTGATCCCACATTTCATAGCTACCGAAACGTAATGATCAAAGACGGAATAATCATAATCCCACTGGCCATTACTGTTGTGAATCCAGGTGATCATCGACTGAAAAGGATCATATGTTTGTGCACTCCAGGGCTGCCAGATGATGGAGGTAGTAATACATTTCTGTCCCGCATTGGCCAGCAAGGTCAAATACTTGCGTATCAGGTCCCAATGTTTCTGTGACCACAGCGTTACCTGGTGATAGCGTGCAATAGCAAAAGGATTCTGCCACAGATCGAGATGATAATGCCAGTTATTGGGTTGTGGAAGTTCTATGTCTTGTATTCTTAATGTAAAGGGAAGACGCATGGAGTCCTCCGGTGTCCGTATGGATACGGAACCCTGATAAAGTCTTGCTTTGGCTGTGTGTGGAATGTTGATTTCCAGCCAGACAGGATGGCTACTGTGTGCAGGGAGATTGAACCGGCGGTTCTGAAAAAGGATATCCGGCACCAGATGGGCCGGTATGGTGTCTTTATTCCTTGTTCCGCATCCGGAAAGAAAAGCATCGGTAAGGACATAACCGACAGGATAAATCCGTATGGCAGAGGGATCAATCGTATCTCCCTGCCGGTTGTACAAAGGATCCGCAGAAACAGTAAAATCCCCGGCATTTTCGGTGCTCCATATTACTACCTGTGCATCTTTATGTTCTCCTTTCCAGCCGGTACCATGCCAGACAGGTGATAAACCTGTGTCAGGAGGCAATGACCGGGCATACCGGATATCTATGCTCCCGAAGGCAGCATGGACGCGGCCAGGCATATTTTGTCAGGCACCTGCCTGCACAGTGTCAGGATCAACCGGCTCGTTAAAGCCGGAGACAAAAGGCCTCCTGGTATGACAACCCCAGATAATCAACAAACCACCCAGGATAAAGAAATGAGCATATCTTTTCATCAATAATACAATTTTAGATATAAAGATATTATATTCTTTTCAATCAATTGAAGTTGGTGTTAAAAAATGTTTTAATTTTGGAAATATTTTAAAAATTTTACAAAATTATAACTATGAACCGTTTAAAAACTCACATTGTTTTACTTAGTGCAACATCGCTGGTATTTTTAGGATTAAATGCTTGTCAGCAAGGGGCAAGGAAAACGCCCCGGCTGGGTAAAGATCCTGTAAAAAAAGTGGTGGCTGCCATGTCCCTCGAAGATAAAGCCAACCTGGTTGTTGGAACAGGGAGTAATTTTGAATTACCTGATTCTATTATGGCGCTTATTCCCGAAAATGTACGTCAGATGATTAATCATCGAACTCCTCAGGGCGACTCTGCCTATAAGGCTATGATAAACCGTATCAAAGGTCTTGTACCGGGTGCCGCCGGAAGAACGGCCGAATTTCCAAAGTATGGAATATCTACCATGGTGCTTACCGATGGTCCTGCCGGCTTGCGTATTCTGCCGTGGCGTAAGAATGAAAAAGGCACTTTCTATTGTACGGCATTTCCCGTTGCTACCCTGCTGGCTTCCTCATGGGATACAGCCCTGGTTCAAAAAGTGGGACAAGCTATGGGGAATGAGGTGCTGGAATACGGCTCGGATGTTTTACTGGCTCCGGCAATGAATATACACCGTAACCCTTTGTGCGGAAGAAGCTTTGAATATTATTCCGAAGATCCTTTGATTGCTGGAGAAACCGCTGCCGCCATGGTGAAAGGAATCCAGTCGGAAGGCGTCGGCACTTCTATAAAACATTTTGTAGCCAATAATCAGGAAACCAACAGAATGTCTGTGAATACCATTGTTAGCCAGCGGACATTACGTGAGATATACCTGAGGGGTTTCCACATTGCTGTTAAAGAAGCGCATCCATGGACAGTGATGTCTTCCTATAATATGGTTAATGGAACCTATTCCTCAGAAAATTATGATCTCCTTACCAAAGTTTTGCGTGATGACTGGGGATTCAAAGGTATTGTGATGAGTGATTGGGGAGCCGGTTCCGATCCGGTAGCCCAGATGAAAGCAGGGAATGATCTGATTATGCCGGGAAACCGTCATCAGGCTAAAACCATCATAGAGGCTGTGGATAGTGGTAAACTGGATGTGAAGGTACTGGATAGAAACGTAGAACGAATTCTGAATATTGTGGAGAAAACACCCCGTTTTAAGGGATATCAATATTCCAATCATCCCGACCTGAAAGCCCATGCCGAGGTTGCCCGTCAGGCTGCGGCTGAAGGAATGATCCTGTTAAAGAATACGAATCACGTGTTGCCGGTGACTAACGGGGTGAAGGATATGGCAGTGTTTGGAAATGCATCCTATGAGACTATCATCGGAGGAACAGGCAGCGGACATGTGCATGAAACCTATAGTGTTTCCATTGTCGATGGCTTGCAAAATGCAGGCATTGAAATGGATCGTTCGCTAAAGGATACTTATCTTTCCTATATAAGTAAAACACGGGCTGCCATGCCGAAATCAAAAAACTGGCTGGCCGTACTAATGGGAGCCAAGACGCCTGTGCCTGAGATGCCTGTAAATGAAAGACTTATAAAAAGAATAGCTGAAAAAGCAGATATGGCTGTCATAACCATCGGGAGAAATGCCGGAGAAGGAGCTGACAGACATGTAGTGGGGGATTTTACGCTGACAGATACCGAAAAATCAATGATTGCGAATGTTACCAAAGCATTCCATGCAAAAGGGAAGAAAATAGTGGTTGTCCTGAATATTGACGGGGTTATTGAAACGGTTTCATGGCGTGACCTGCCGGATGCTATTCTGCTGGCCTGGCAACCGGGACAGGAAGCAGGCAATGCCATCGCTGACGTGCTGACAGGGAGAGTGGACCCTTCGGGAAAACTGGCTACTACCTTTCCGGTAGCTTATCAGGACGAACCTTCGGCAAAGAATTTCCCCGGTAAGACACTGGAAAATGCCGAAAACAAAAATAACCGGAAAGTAAATGCCTCTTTTCGGCACAGGATGCCTGCCGAAGTGGTCTATCAGGAAGGTATTTATGTCGGATACCGCTATTTCAATACGTTGAATGTACCGGTTGCTTATGCATTTGGTTATGGCTTGTCCTACACTGATTTTAAATATGGAAATATGAAATTAAGTGCTGAAAAATACAACCGTCCGCTGACGGTATCTGTTGATGTTAAAAATACAGGAAAAGTTGCCGGCCGTGAAGTGGTGGAAGTATATTTGCATGCTCCGGCTGGTAAACTTAAGAAACCGGAAGAAGAATTGAAGGCCTTTGCCAAAACAAAATTGTTGCAGCCCGGTGCAGTGCAGACATTGCAGTTTACCCTTGTGCCCGAAGATCTTGCTTCCTTTGACGAAACCCGTTCAGCCTGGGTGGCTGATGCCGGAAAATACGAAGTGAGAATAGGAGCATCATCACGGGATATACGACAGAAAGCCTCCTTTACACTGGATAAAGAAATTGTTGTCAGAAAAGTGAGTCAGGCCCTGGCGCCGCAGGTGGAAATAGATAAATTATATCAATAGATTTGGTAAAACGGCAGGCACTAATCAGCCTGCCGTTCTGCTTTTGTGATTTTTATTACCCAGGCATCCCTGGCAGGAGGATGGATAGCTATACGGGCAGGGATATAAACGGTCATCCCTCTTTTTTTATTTTTCCATTTTAATGGATGGGGGTAGCCCAGGAGAGTGACTTTTGCTCCGGACGTGATTCGGAAAGAAGAAATACTGATCTGTCGTGGCATAGTTGTAAGGTTTTCATCAGTAAGATAAATAGCATATACCTGTCCTGCTTTTCCTCTGGTAAAACAGATATTCTCTTCTTTGTAAGGAGCAACGGGCCTGGATCCATAGATGGCCTCGCCGTTAACATTCATCCATTTTCCGATTTCATGCATCCGTTTGAGTGCTTCGGGAGGCAGCTCTCCGGTAGGCGCAGGGCCGACATTAAGCAAAAAATTTCCGCCTTTTGCTACAATGTCAACCAGCAGGTGGACTAATTGGTTGGTGGATTTATAATGGTCATAAGGATTATAGGACCAGGAGCCTCCCATGGTCATACAGGTTTCCCATGGATAAGGCAGGGGTTTCTTCGGCACACGTTGCTCCGGGGTACGGTAGTTTTCATATTTTCCGGTCACTGTCCGGTCCACAATGATCAGCCCCGGCTGATGTTTACGGGCCATGGTTGCGATAGCCGGCATGTCAATATCCTGGTTCCAGGGAAGCCTTTTGATTCCGGGTCTGGGACGCACCCAACCCCCATCAAGCCAAAGAATATCCATGTGCCCGTATCCGGTCATCAACTCTTCGATTTGTCCATATACAAAAGCTTTGAATTTGTTCCAGCGTTCCGGATATTTTTCAGGGTTGTAATTTACATTCCGGTCTGGTGTTGCAAAATAAGGCCACCAGTAATAGGGACTATGCCAGTCGGCTTTCGAAAAATAGGCCCCGATTTTGAACCCGTCCGCACGAAAGGCATCAAAAATCTCCTTTGTAACGTTGGCCTTTGGATTGGTATGGAACGGACAGTGTTCATCCGTGATCTTGTAATCGGTGAGTTTGGTGTCAAACATGCAGAATCCGTCATGATGTTTGGTGGTAAAAACCAAATACTTCATCCCGGCCTCTTTGGCGGCTTCGGCCCACTGTTCCGGATTGAAACGGATGGGGTTGAAGGTGGTTTTTAACATCTCATATGCTTTTTTATATTCCGTATAATCTTCAGCATTCCGCCGGCACCAAGGTACATCTTCACTGCAAATCGACCAGGACTCTACAATTCCCCATTGGGAATAAGCGCCCCAGTGCATCATAAAACCAAACTTTAAATCCTGCCATTCTTTCAGGTTTTTACGTACCAGCGTATCATCAGGCCACGCATAATCCGACTGGGAAATACCCGGCTGAACCATTCCTGAGAACAGGATCGAAATAAGAATAATTAAGATTTTTTTCATTATGAATAATTTTATTCGTGGAACTCATATTTCAAAAACGAAGCTGCCTGTTGCTTGCACCATAGCTTAAGAGGCGGAACACGGCAGGGTAGTTCATTGATTTTATATTTATAAACATAAGCCGGAATCTATTTTTCTAACCATTTTACGGGTAGTCGAACAAAAGATATCTTTTTGTAATTGTCTCTTTCAAAAAGTAACCCGACCGTTTCTGAATCGATACGTGTCAGACAGGAATAGGCAAAGCTGCCCGGATAGATCAATTTGGATACCGGCCATGTTTGACCTTCATCGTAACTGATTCTTACCGTACCTCTTATGCGTTTGGATTGTGAGGCGGGATTTGCGAAAAGAAGGCGGCTTTTTTGTCCGTTTTCCCGGAAAGAGAAACGAATCAGTGTTCCCTGGCATTGCGGTTCCGGCAAAGCCGGGTCATCTGTCAGGGGCGACCAGGTCTCCCCGCCATCACTACTGATGGCTTTTTTCCTGAAACGGATTCCGTTAAAACTTCGTGTATTCAACAATAGCCGGCCATCATCCATTTCGGCTACCTGCACTTCGTTTCCATGACCTTTTGATCCTTCCGGCGCCACATTCCCCATTCTCCATGTTTTTCCGTGATTGTCACTATAAACGGCATAAACCTTCCATTGTCCCCATGGCCCCTGGTTGAAAGGGACAACCAGTCTGCCCCGGTACTTACCCCTCATGATCTGAATCCCTAACCCCGGTCCTGAAGCAATGCTTGTTACCACTATTTTACGTTTTACCTGGCGCGTAATGTCCCGGGGCGGTGCCCAATGAAGACCATCATCCATACTATAAGTGATAAAACTACGGCAAATACTATCCCCTCTATAACCGGGTTTTACACCCCGTTCGCCCGCTGCAGATGGATAATCCTGATACATTAAAAAGATTTTGCCCGTTACTATATCCTGTAAAACGGTAGGATTATTCAACGAATGTTTTCCATTTTCTTCGACAAGTTGTAAAGGAGCCCAGGATTTTCCACCATCAAGACTGCGTTTCATGACAATATCATTCTCCGACTGATCACGGAGACTGTTTCTGCCCTCACAGAAAACAAGCACTGTTCCTTTGTCAGTGGTTAGCATAGCCGGTATGCGGTAAATGATATAACCTTCATTATTTCCGGTAAAAACATCTGATACAGATACCGGAAGTTGGGCTTTTACAGCATGGTTTAACAGTAAAAAAGTAAGGAAAAGGTAAGGGAGAACAGGACTGCTCTTTTTATTGATGGGAAATGTTCTACTCATAAAAATCCAGTATTGATTTGTAAAAAAATGTGATTTGAGATAATTTGACGAAACAAATCTAAAAAAATCTTTTGAGGTCGAATGAGATAGGTATATATTTTTTCTAAA
>CAYLJE010000096.1:0-9786 GCA_964383915.1 uncultured Rikenellaceae bacterium | reverse complement strand
TCCCAGCAGGCAACCCCTTCCACATAAGGATCAGACATCGCCATCTTCTTTATCAAATAGGGGAAACTCAGTGAATGGGTCATATCAGGGTAACCGGTTTCTTGATTCCGCGGGAACAATTCAACAACACTCCATAACGCAACATGATGTTTTTTGAATACAGGATATGCAGCCCTAAACCACTTGCCAATTTCTTTATATGGAGCAGTGCCATCTTGAATGGCGCAGACATCAAGCCCTTCAATTTCACTCAGCATAGAATCCCACTCGGCTGCAAATTGCACAGGAGTTGTGGCTTCTTTGCCAATAGTAAGTTTTGATGTAAACCAAGGCGAAAAAGCAACCAGCTTATGGGGCGTTAATTTTTTCAAGAATCGGGGTAATTCTCGTAAAAGAACCATTATATTACCGCGGTGCGTCCGGTCTCCCGCCTCTTGGGGGATATACCATCCCCAGAAATTTGGACGCTTGCCATAAAGCTCATTTAACTCTTTGAATATACGCTTGTTCATCTCGACTTCTTTAATGGGATCCCATCGTTTTCCCTCAAATTGCAAATAAAAAGTGTATTGTACTCCTGAAAGGATTACCTGCATGCCATGTTTTTGGGCAAGGTCAAACATTCTCCCATAGCAATCATAATTGCACTGGTTTTTAAGTATCTTTGATGGAAAATAGACTTTATCACCAACTCCTCCTGCAAGCAGAATTAGATTAATACCATCTTTCTCCATATTCTCAAACAACCTTTCAATCTTTGCCTCCCCCCAGGTTTCAAGAGGCACATATTCAGGAGTTACCTTTCCAAAAACGATAGGCGTACAATGAATGGGTTTAACAGACAAATTGCTCCCTATCGACGTTTCCTTATTTTTTGGCATATAACCAATCAAAAACACCGACACAAGGCATAAGATTTCTATAATAAAGAACCGCCTTAAATACACAATAAAATAATGCATAGGCAAATTATCCTTTAATTGTAATTAAATAGTCAATTAAGTAAACTTGTGCAAGCCAGAGGCTTGTTCATTGTCTTTTCATTCAGACAATAGATAGCAAAAATTGAGGATAAATTCAGCTAATCCATATGAAATACTTCCTGTAATGGTGTTACAATGGGAGAATTATCCTCGTTACATTCCATTAAATCTTTATTGTAATCCCACCACTTGCGCATCAGCTCCTGATTTGGCAGATATTCACTCGTATTTTGATCTGCAAGCTCCTGATATGCAAATAGGCTATCTGTTTCTTCATCAAGATAAATTGAATAATTTGAAATTCCGGAATTTCTAAGCAATACAACAAGTTCAGGCCATATCTCATCATGCCGTTTTTTATATTCCTGCGCACAGCCAGGTTTTAATTTCATTTTAAATGCAAAGCGTTTCATCTTCTTCTCTACTAAAAATCAAAATTCCTCTGAGTTTTTTGAAATATTTCATTGACTCCATCTTTTCAGGAAAAGGAATCCTCACTATTATCGTTCCAATCTTTTTGAATGCCAATTCAGATGCAATCTGACCATTATCAGAAAATCCAATCCCAACTTTAAGGAATTTTCATTTGATTTTTAATCTATGGCAGCAAAAATCTAAAATCGATATCGCAATCCGATATCGGCGGTCCAGCCATAATTTTCCAACCGGGTTGGGTAGATGCTAGCTCGATATCTTGATTGTTCTTGGATATCATTTAGATTATTTCCATCAAGCACCAATTCCAAACCCTTTATAGGAAACTTTTGTCTAACCTGGAAGTCCAGACGGTAAAACTTGTTTTTGAAACCATCTTGTTCAGGGCGAGTGGCCTTGCTGCTTAAGATCCTGCCATAATATACCCATGACAATCGAGCGGAGAATCCACCAATATCGTAACCAATAGAAATATTTGCAATATTATCTGGCTGGTTTAAAAGTGGCGCCCTTTGAACCGTATCGATGCGTACCGGTGAATAGATGGGTATCCAGATCGGGCCTCTCTTAATGGAATCCGTTAACGCCGTGCGTACTATGGTTCGAGGATAATCCGTATACGAATGGATATGAGAATAATTAACAGACAGAATCACATTATTTAATGGAAACGGCATATACCAGAAGTGCGTCTGCCATTCCATCTCCATGCCCTTAACATAGGCTTTGTGGGGATTGTTCACCCACGACTGAATGTAAGGTGTATCCTTAGCGCTAAACCCATACTCTACCGGATCACTCATCAGACGCTTCCAGGTTTTTGGCCATATTAAATTCTGTATTTCTTTGTAAAAGCCGCCAATGGTGAAAAGGCCAATAGTATTACCATAGAATGAAAAATATAAGTCATAGTTGGTTGATAGGGACGGTTTGAGTTTGTAATTGCCTTTGCTTACAAAAGTTGTATTATATGTATCAATAAAGCGAAACGGTGTTGCCGCCAGATAATCAGGGCGAGTTATGGACCGGGTACGGGCAAAGCGAACATCAAACCATTTTAAAGGTTTATAACGTATTTGTATCATAGGGAACCAGTATCCATTATTACGATATGCTGTAGTATCTTTTCCTGGAATGACATGTTGTTCATTGGCAACCTTCTGTACCTGCCAACCGGTGTATCGCCCTCGTGTCTTTTCATAACGAACACCTGGCATGATCATCAGTTTGGGCCCTATATTTATCTCTGCCATTATATAACCCGCAGAATATCGCTCAATAATATTCTGGTCAAATTGAACGCTTTCCCGATAATTTTTTACATAGCCAATTTTATACGGTTCTCCATACTTGCTCCGCCATACAGAATCTGGCAGAGACAGTATTGAGTCAGATAAAACCGTCCAAGCATCCGTGATTTCGTTCAGTTTGCCAATATCTGGATACCAACCGAAATCGTACTTACCATGCAGAAAATTATGGATATCATAATCTCTAAAATTAATGGCGGTAATAGCGGGTTCTCCGCCGGCTTGTTGCCTGACAATCCAAGGCCACTTTTTAGCCATCCAGCGTTTCATTGGTGGATTGGACGCCACAGATTGCATGCTTCGATCTTCATCCTGAAGACGTGTTTTATAGCGGTATTTACCTCCAAATTTGATATTCCCTGTTATCTTTTGACCAAGCCGAAATGGTACTTTAGAATTCACATATCCTGCTAGATTCTGCTCCTTCATCTTTTTGGGCCACAAGAAAATGCCGCCGAAAATCATATTCTTCATATTTTTTATGGTATATTTATCATTAGCGAGAGGAATAATATCTTCTGGATTTTTCAACCTAAATTCCTGACTCGATACGTAGTTTGGGAAAGCCTGATTCATCCAGAAATTCCACATCCTACCATTGGGTTCCTTCCGGTCGGTCAGGGCATCTGAAATACCATAATTTAATTCGAACCAGCGAAATTGATGATCACCCTGAATCGCACTTGTCATCATATCGCTCGTTACCTTGGGACTATTATAGATATTATAAGATACTACATTGGCAACGGCATTATAATCCTTGGTAACATTCGCGTAATTATCTATCATAGAACGGTCGAAGAAATTAAAAAATGTCAATTTCCCGTTGGGTAATCTGTAATCGAATGATAAACTTGTTCCTATCCTTCTCTTTATATTTTTGATATCAGTTAGGTTTGCACTGCTAAAAAACAGATTTTCAAATTCTTTCCCTTCGTGCTTTGCAGTCTCTACTTGATAATTTGCTGCCAATTGCTGTGTACTTCGATTCACTTGTTCTAAAGTAACATTTGCAATCATACCCAGTTTATTATTTAAAAATCTATTACTGATATTACTCACATACCTATAGTTTTTATAATAGTTGTTTTGATGATTGTACCCTGGCTGTGCCAAAATGCCCAGATGGAAGCCAGCAGGCGCCTCCTTAATCTTCAAGTCAACTGCACCGCCGAGGGAATTCGCCTCCATATCTGAAGTCAGAGCCTTGGTCAATTCTACCCCTCCTAGCATATATTGGGATATTCCTGCCAGACTGGTGCTACGATCGGCTCGTCCTGTGGAGGGCAACAGAACTCCATTAACCATAACAGCATTATATTTTGGCGATAATCCGCGAACTACGATGCCGTAACCCTCACCACCACTTCGCAATACCGAAACACCAGGTAACCGACCAATTGCCTCGGCTGCATTTGCTTCCGGTATTTCCTGAATACGATCAGAAGAAACTACATTTTTTATAGTTCTGGATGATAGTTGCTTATTAATGGCTTCCATTTGCCCTTCAGCCTGAGCGGTTACTACCACAGCTTTACCTTTAAGAGTGACATGTTGCAGAACTATATTTTCTTTCGTCGTTCGTGAAGGCAATACCTTCACCTTAAACTCTTTTGTCCTGTAGCCAATATATCTGGCAATCAATGTGTAACTCCCAGGTGCAAGTTCAATAAAATAATAGCCATCATTATTGGAAGCCGTTCCCATACTTGTCCCTTTAACTAAAATATTTGCCCCGGGAAGAGCCTCCCCCGTTTTTGCATCCTTCACATAACCGACTATTCTCCCTCTTACAGGAGCCGCCCAGCCATTAGTCAATAACCACATAAAAAATAAAATTATAAAGGAAACAAAAATTGCCTCATTCTTATACTTGAGCATTTTTCTCCTCCTGTAAAGAAGATTATCTCATTGCCAAAAAGAGCAATACTCCAAGAAGTTAAAATTAACCTTGCGGAGGTGTTTAGACCCCCGCAAGGCAATTAACCCAATTACTATTTCATCATTATCATTTTAATAGTCTTGCTAAATGACCCAGCTTTTATATTGTAGAAATAAATACCACTTGACATTTGTCGACCGAAATTATCCTTCCCATCCCATTGACAAAAGTGTTCTCCAGCAGTCATTCTTCGGTCTACAAGTGTACGAATCTTCTGGCCCAGCACGTTGTATACCGCCAAAGTAACATCCTCAGACTTCCCAAGCGAGTAATATATCGTCGTAGTTGGATTAAATGGATTGGGATAGTTTTGAGCTAACCAGAAATAAGTTGGCTTTTGCAATGACTTATCATTTACCGCAGTTTGCACAGTAAGTATCTTGATATAATCAATGCTAAATGAACCACTGCTAACATCCTTATTTGGATCAATTCTAAGCTGTTTGAGTGTCCCAGTCCATCCCGGAACATCTGACATATCAATCGCATATTCGGTATATTTGCTATCATTGGGAATAATTGGAAAATCCTTGTGGTTTGCCTCACTCAATTCAGGTTCACTATTCGTAGTAAAATAAATCTGCCCTGTTGGAGAGCTGGTACCATTTTTCATCTTCAAATGGATGTACTTGCTGCTGGTAATATTTATGTTCAGATTATCTGGAGAAAGAATAAAGGGATCAGGCCCAGTAATATTGCCACCAATATAACCACCGCTCTGCCAACCGAATCCATCAATATTGTTAGAAGCACCCTGCGTCCAACCTTCTGTATCATTATCAAAATTCCAAACCGTCAATTGAAGTTGTGATAAATCGATGGGTTCAGTATTTAAACTTTTTATATAATCACTAATGAGCTCCTTTTTAGCTTCCCATTTGGCTTTTGCCTGCGGGAACCAGTTCAAATCACCAAGCGGAAGCTTCTCAATTGAACCCGTGAGAAGTGCTGGATTCTTATAGGTTCCATCAAACACTGGCCAGGCTTGTGGATTACCTGGGTCACCATCGCGATCCCAATACCAGTTAGTTGGCCATTGGTCCGGAGAAGTTCCGGGATGCAATCCCCAATGGACAAAACTCGCCGGAACAATCCATTTATAAAAAGAGTCAGCAGCAACATAGATTTGTGGATCATTCCACTGTGGATCTTGATTATCGATTGTGTTGCCATAAATAAAATATGGCCAGTTGGTGTGGTCAGCAAACATCGGACCTTCTCTGGTAATGACTTGGGGATAAGGCCACAACAGAGGCATAATGTAGCCATCTGGGATTGAATCAACGTCTAATGTTTTCTGAGCAAAATCATAAAACATCTGTTGATCGTAGAAAAGGTTATGCTCGATGAATTGCACTCGAGATGAAGGCAAAGATTCATAATGCTTTGAGACCGCCGGTTTTATTTGTACTGGAACCTGATTAGTCCCATTGGTAAATTGTGCTACTGAACCACCTGCATATTGAATGAAGAATCTGTATTGTCCATCAACCTTCTGACCGTTAAAATAACTTGTAACCGGTTCAGGTGCATCCGTCCACTTCCAGACACCAACTGTTTGAGTTGCATCACTCAATTGCCACAGATAATCACCTGGTTGCTGGACATCAAAGGCCAACATCAGTGCTGCATTATCTTTAAAATTAACAAAGGTTTTTTCGGCTATTGGATTCGCCGCAACGGTTGTAGCATAATCCGTATTCCATTTGTATAATTTTAATGTCAGATTACCTACACTGTCTCCCCAACTTGGACATAGAGGCGCTATTGCTGTAAAAGCAGAGTCAGCAGAAAACTTTAATCCTGCTGTATCGCCCGGTTTTGTTTCTCCACCAGCGTATTCAAGTGTATCAGCCCATATCAGATTAAGGTGAGAATTTGGAATAAACGGTTCAAAATACTGATCCCAGTCGTAAAGATAGGGCGATGTCATGAAATCAAAGAACAGGTTGTTGGTGAGATAATACTCCATTTCATAACTCACCCAGTCGAGCTGGCTCTTGTGGAAAACAAATGTATTATGGTTGATCCATGTGAAATTAACAACTGTTGGATTCTGATGGGCAGCATCAAACCAGGTACCCGATGAGACAAGCGTATTATTCTCAAAATAAAGAGTGTCTACATAGAAAGTTGCCAATAAATTAATCATTGGTCCGTCATTAATGGCACTTGTAGACCCTGAGCGCAGCAATTTAGAATTAGTGATAAAGATATCGCAACTGTCAACATTCGTTTTTATGAGATGGTCTGTACCTATCGGATCAATAATACAGTTATCAAAGTCGACTTTTGATTTAGCTTTCTGGGTCAGGATGCCACCTGCAATCTGTCCGGATAAACTGGCATTCACTAGATAGACATTTTTGATTGTCAGGTTACCCATTACGGAAAACATTTCATTCATAACAGATCCATCTGCCAGAGTTCCTGTTTGAATGACGGCAGGTTTTGTTGTACCTGAATATTTTGGGCCAACAATCACTAAATTAAAGCCATTGTTTTCAATGGGTGCATTTAAGACATAATATCCTTCTGATTCCAATTTGTATATTTTATTGCCCTGATTTGCCGAAATAGCATCGTTTAATGTACCAATACCAGAGCGAACGACCAGAGTGTCCTGGGCGAAAGCATTGCCCAAAACTGCAAATGCTAAAAAGCATGCCACGATAAAAATTTTCTTTCTCATTTTCGGTCTCCTTATTTTACTTGACTAACAAATAAAAAGGTTCTCCTCAAGGGTTTTCTTTCATTCTGTCATTATCACCTCCCTTTCAAAATTTTTTAAAAGCAAAAATAATTACTACATTTCGTGTATCACCTCCTTTCTCGTGCTAAATTATCAAAATCAAGCAAGCCTTTGATTTTAAAGGCCAATCTTTGGATTTACATATATTTTAACAGAAGCCTATTTCACAAATGATCCATTTATTATTATCGATTCCTTTTCACGTGTACTCCTTTGGGCACCTGAATTGTCGACACGATCTTACCATTGCTTTTCCTTTCGTGGCGCACTTTGATCACTCCCAATGGCGTAGGAAACGTACCTTCCGCCCATTTAAGATCAGCCAGATGCGGCTTAATTAAAACGGCACGAAATCCTGGCTCCAGCGGTTTGATACCAAGGACATACTCTGACAGCCAGGCAGTGGGACCGGATGCCCAACCATGGCAAAGGCTATTACGAAAGCCTTTGTAAGAATAATTGCCAAAATCACCATGAATATCATTTTGCCCGGGTCGTGGCAATTGGTCAATTCTACACGAGTTGTTCATCCAGGCCAGATCGAAATCTTCCCAAAAAGTAGTCGCCCCCATATCAAGCATTCCTCCCCAATAGGTGCGAATGGCATCCAGACAGCCCTGGTAATCTCCAGCCAGGGCACGAGCTTTAAGAACGTAATAGCCGTAAAATGTTGATATTCCGCGCGCGCCACCCACAGCCATAATATTTTCGTTTAATTTCTTTGGACTTGCAAGGTCGGCGAGAGCCATCAAGGCAGCGGCCTGCTTGCTCTGTCCGGGATCCGGAACATATTGTCTTAAACGATCCTCTGCCAATTTACATTTTTGGGCGCAGGTTTCTTCACCAAGTATTTGGCATAATTTCGCCCCACGATCAAGTGTCATAACCAGTAAAGCATGCAAACCGGCATGAATGGCTTTCGGCTGATTACTCGACGGCCAATCCAGAAAACGCGTTTCAGGCAATTGTTCTGAATTGTCGCGACCAATATATTTCATCAATTGATTCAGCAAGCCAACGATGTATTTTTGTTGTTTCTTTAAATAAGAGATGTCACCCTGATAGAGATACCAGTCATATTGAATAATAAGCCACCACATTGAATAAGAGCTTATTCCGTTCATCCATCCGGGCAAAGGCGTGCTTGTTTTTATCAGATCCAAACTTGCTGGTACAATATCTTGCTTTCCAAAAACAGTCATAATTGTCATTGTTTCGGGATGCATGTCGCCAATCCATACCAGACGGTCGCGTTTGATGCCATCCCAGAGATAATCCTGCATACAAAGATGCACAGTGTAAGCACCGGTTTCCCAAATTTTATTCAGACGTTCATCGCTGCATCGGAAAGAGCCTTTGTACTCAAGGTCACGATAGAGAAAAACAGCGCGCACTCCAATCACAGGAACAATCCGGTTTTCATCAAGCAAATCAATCCGAACGAAACGAAATCCAGTATCTCCGATTTCGATTGTTCCAAGCCACGGTGCAAAAAAGACTTGATCTCGATCTGAATGATCATTTGTGGCATTGTGACCGTCTCCAATCTCGCTCATGGCTTCGCTGGCGGATTCGCCAAAACGCACGTGCAGTTTGACCGGCTTTTGGCTTTTCATGCGACCGATCATAATTTGAACACCACCTTGCAATTCCTTGCCAAAATCCAGTAAAATCCCCGGTGCCTTGCCCTTGTTTATAAGCGTGCAACTGGATGATTCATTTAGCGTGATTTGTTTTTTTATGGAAGATATCAACTTTTCGGCGCCGGTGATTTTCGCTTCTGGAGTATTTTCCGATTGCCATACAATTCTTTGTGGATAAATATATCGCCGAACCCGCTCGTCTATTAATGTCTTCTTTAACATTTTTTCTTCCGCTATTGGTTGCGGCAATATAATTTCTACTGCATTTTGTTTTTGCCCACCCGCATGGTTTTCCTTACAACCCAATACAAGCAAAAACATAGTGGCTATCATTAGAAAATGAATAAATTTCAACATTACCCTCGCATTGTTAAAATAGCTTTTGCCAGTTTTTCACTTTTTCAGTCTCATGCAATGTTGAAAAGAATGTCATGCTGATGGCAATAGTAGTCTCAAAATACCGCAAAAGCCTCTTCTATCTATCATTATTTTTATCCTTATTTCTTTGCTAATTACTTTTTTTTGAATCTATTCTAAAAAGACTTTAGCCACCAACTTCACGAATTTTCACTAATTGATTTTTATTGATATTAGCGCATTTAAAATTCGTGTAATTCGAGTTTATAAGAATTTACTTTTTCATTATAATTAATTATCCAGACAAAGTCATATAATATAGCGACAAAAATATTGACTATATTGCCATTAATTGCAATTAAAA
>CAYLJE010000095.1:0-9804 GCA_964383915.1 uncultured Rikenellaceae bacterium | reverse complement strand
TAACCGTATTGTTTATGAAACCGGTTCTATGTCGAAATTATTTTAACTCCATCCGTAGAAATTTTTGAAACATACGCGAGATATTCGATCCCGGTATCTGCATAGGCCCGCGTCATAGCCTCTTTTACCAGGGAAGCAACCTGTTCTCCCTGGCTTAGGGCAAACAAGGAAGGTCCTGACCCGGAGATTCCGCAACCCAGCGCACCGGCTTCCAGGGCAGATATCTTCAGTTTATCATAATCAGGAATCAGCAAAGACCGTACCGGTTCGGCAACTATATCTTCCATCGACCGGGCGATCAGACCATAATTTTTTTGTAACAGGCCGGCGACCAGGCCGGCAACATTGCCCCACTGTTTTACAGCATTTTGCAACGGGAGCATTTTTTTAAGGATATCGCGGGCGTCTCTGGTTTTTATTTCTACCTGTGGATGAAAAACGGTACAATAGAGGTCTTTGGGATAGTTTAACCGGATAATATCGAGAGGATGGTAACTTCGTATAAGGACAAAACCACCATAGATGGCCGGGGCTACATTATCAGCATGTTGTGTGCCGGAAGCGCTTTGTTCTCCCAGCATAGCAAAGGGAATGAGCTCTATCTCAGAATATCTGTTACCCAGCAGGTAGTTTACTGCAAAAGCTGTACCTGCTGCACTGGCTCCACTGGATCCGATACCACTCCCCGGTTTAATCCCCTTTTCCATTTCTATTTCCAATCCAAAAGGCATATCATTTTGTTCCAACATCTCACGAGAGACAACGCCCGCTATATTTTTTGAAGCTTCTGTGGGAAGATCATCAGCCCCTTTAATATGTGTTATCCGGATTTCTTTTTCTTGTGTTTTTCGGAAGATCATTATATCCCCGGGAGCTTCCACGGGAAATCCCAGAATATCAAAACCGCAGGTTACGTTTGATACCGTGGCAGGGACGAATATTTTTATTGTTTCCATGGGAATGATTTTTAATGTATGGTTCGCATAATGTCACCGAAAACACCCGCTGCAGTTACTTCGGCCCCGGCCCCGGCTCCCTGAATGATCAATGGTTGTGATTTGTATCTTTCCGTAGTGATTAGCAGGATATTATCTTTTCCTTCCAGATGATAAAAAGGATGTTCCCGGCCCACCTTTTGTAGTCCTATAAGTGCATGATTATAAATATATTCAGCTACATAACGAAGTTCTTTTTTTTCTTTAATGGCATTTACCCGTATTTGTTCAAAACGATCATCATATTTTTCAAGGATGTGGAAAAATTCTTCCAGGTTATCAACTTTATTACATTCTTCAGGTAAAAAAGTTCTTCTTTGCACATCACGGATATCCATCTTTGCTCCTGCTTCACGTGCCAGGATTAATATTTTACGGGCCACATCTTCACCACTCAGGTCAATTCTTGGGTCCGGTTCTGTCAATCCTTTATCCATAGCCTCACGGACAGTTTGTGAAAAGCTTTTTTCCTTTCCAAAGGTGTTAAAAATATAATTTAATGTGCCTGAAAGGACAGCTTCAATACGTAATATCTTATCCCCGCTTTGCACCAGATCATTCATGGTTTTAATCACCGGTAATCCTGCCCCGACATTGGTTTCAAACAGCAGTGATACATTTTTTTTCCGGGCAAGATTCCGGTTTTTAAGATATACGGGGTAATCAGCTGATATGCCGACTTTATTAGATGCTACAACCGATATACTGGCATTGAGAATCTCGCCATACCATTGAGGAATCTCCCGGCTGGCAGTGTTATCAACAAAAACACTGTTTCGGAGATTATATCCCTCCATTTTTTTAACAAATAAGGAAATATCAGATTTTACGCCATGAATATTCAGTTGTTCTTCCCAATTTTCCATGTTGATTCCTTCTTCATTCAAAAGCATTTTTCTGCTGTTAGCAAGCCCGGCCAGATTAAACTCCAGTGAAAATTCATCCCGGAGATATTTTTTCTGTGTAATTAATTGTTGCAACAGGGTTTTTCCCACATTTCCCACTCCGACGACAAAAAGGTTGACTTTTTTATATTGGGAGAGGAAGAATGTTTCATGAAGGACGTTCATTGCTTTTTTCAAATCTTTCCTGTCTATGACCACTGAAATATTTCTTTCAGTGGATCCCTGGGCAATAGCAATAACATTGATTCCGTTACGTCCCAGGGCAGAAAAGGTCTGGCCTGACAGTCCGATGCTTCTTTTCATATTGTTTCCTACGATGGCTACCATCGCGAGGTTGGTCTCCACTTCTACCGGGTTGATCCGGTTGTATTTCAACTCCAGAGAAAACTCATCCCGGATAAGGGTGATGGCGAGATCGAGGCTGTGTTCCGGGATTCCGAAAGTTATGGAATACTCGGAGGATGCTTGTGTCAGAAATACTACGTCCACGGACTGGGTACTCAGCAGGCGAAACAAACGGGCTGCGATACCCGAAGGACCTGATATGCTTGTGCCGGTAAGTGTCAGCAGGACAATACGGTCTATTCCGGAGATTCCTTTCACAGGATGACCATTTGGCTGGACGTCGCTTGTAATAAGAGTTCCCGGATCACCTGGGGCAAACGTATTTAAAATAACTACATCAATCCCTTGCCGCAATAAGGGCTGGATGGCCGGCGGATGAATAATACGGGCCCCAAATGTTGAAAGTTCCATCGCTTCTTCATATGTCAGATTCTTTATAGGCCTGGCTTGTTTTACTATTCTCGGGTCGGCAGTCATCACCCCCGAGACATCAGTCCATATCTCCAAAAGATTGGTTCTTAGTGCTCCGGCGACCAATGCAGCCGTATAGTCTGACCCATTACGGCCCAGGGTGGTAGGGATATTGTTCATTGTGGAAGCGATAAAACCGGGCATGATATAATGGTTTCCCTGAATGATATGCCTCCTTAGCAGCTTATAGGTGATTTCCAGGTTTACTACTGCCTGGCCAAATTTATCATCGGTGCGAAGTAGTTCTCCGGCATTCAACAGGTTGATGGAACAGTTGTCATTCTTGAGAACTTTGTAGAGAAGAAATGAAGACAGAATTTCTCCATATCCTAGTAATTTATCTTTTGTTTTAACGGAAAGATCCCGGGTCAGATAGATTCCGTTAGCCAGGTCTTCCAGCTCATTTAATGTTTTTTTTACAGTGGATAAAATATGGCTTTGTTTTGTCACCGGGATTAATTCATGTATCCACTGAATATGATTATTTTCAATTTCTTTCAGGTAGTCCGTATATTGCTCATCCCCTGAAGCTGCATGTTCGCCCGCACGAATCAGTTGATCGGTTGTATTTCCCATGGCCGATACCACTACCACCATTCCGGTATTATCAAAACGGCTGAGGATGATTTTTTTTACAAGAGTAATACATTGTGCACATGCCAGGGATGAACCCCCGAATTTCAATACTTTCATATTGGAGAAGGATTTAATGGATTAAATGGAAAATATGTATGCGAAGGAAAATAAATATACACCCCTTACGGGGTGGTTGTGGTCATAGTATGAGCAGCATAAGAACTGTACATTCGCCCTGAAAGGCTATTTATGGAAATCGACAGGCACATGAGAATATCCATGTTATGTTTTTCTTGCCTGCAAATATATAACAGAATTTCTCAAATTGACGAAGATGATCTGTAATTTAAACTGTTTCTAAATAAACAGGAAGAGTAGATACGGGGGGAAAAATAAAATTATTTTGACAGGTTATAAACCAATGTAATGGAAATAAGATACATAAAGTCATTGGATTTGGAATAGGGAGAGGCATAGCCATCCAGATTATCGGAAAAAAAGAATTGAGGCATTACTTCTCCTCTGACGGATAATTTTTCTGAAATCCCGTATTGCATTGCGACACCAAAAGGAACGGCGATAGTCAGACCCTGTTGCTTTGTCATATCTTCAGGAGTGAAATGTCCGCCGGGGTTAACCTTAAAATAGGGGAAAGCAACGCCTCCCATTACATCTCCTCTCCAACGATCCCAATTTCTGAGCAGACCTTTTTTCGTATATCCTTTCCCCTTTTCACGCATGAAAGTATAAATGGCCTGAACGGATGGTTGTAACAGGATTGTTTCATATGCAAAGTCACGACCGGCATTGGGAGTTCCTTTGTCACTATCCGATGCCGTTCCATATAGTAACGAGATCCTGACCGACCAGTCTTGTACCATTGAATATGAACCCTCGAGTTTAAAATTATGCCCTTTCCCGGCATTCCCGATATCGCCGAAGAATATAATAATTCCGGTGCCCATGCCTGTTGTGAAGACCTGATGTCTGGGTTTAGGGTGTTGGGCCTGTAAAAAACAATTGTTTGATAATAAAAAAAAAATTAAGATTAATAGCCTCTTCAGTTGGCCAATATGTTGTTGTCTAATCAATAATAATTCTGTTTCTACAGGCATTAAAGAGCAAAATAATTATTCTGAAAAAATTTGTATATTTCGTTCAAAACAAATATCGTATAAAGATGGAAACTTTACCAGAAGAAAACAAAAAAGAATTTCGCTATGCCGGTTTTTGGCTTCGTTTTGTTGCTTACTTAATTGATTATTTCTTACTTCAGTTTGTAACGTTGTTATTAACATTGCCTTTTATTGGAGCTTTGGTCTTATCCGTTTTCGGGTTTATCAATGCAGGGGAACATAACCTTATTGATCAGTGGAGTTTCTTGGGATTAGCAGGAGTGGCGGGTTTTATATTTTTAATTGTGCTTATTAACCTTCTGGCAGGATGGCTTTATTTTGCTTTTATGCAAACGTCCGGGACGCAGGCAACGCTGGGGAAAATGGCATTGGGGATCATGGTTACTGATCTGGAAGGAAACAGAATAACTTTCGGAAGGGCTACTGCACGTTATTTTAGTAAGATTATTTCCAAGATGACATTTTATATTGGTTATATCCTGGCCGGTCTTACCGGGAAAAAACAAGCACTTCATGATATGATTGCCGGCACCCTGGTAATCAAAAAATAAGCAGGGGTAACAATCCCCGGTTTATTCCCTGTCTTTGTGTCGTTATTGACTGATATAGCGGGCAAGGGGGGGGGGTTATACCTGTCATTAAACAGGATGGGTTTTATTATTTCTTTTTGAAAAAATCTTTGTAATCGTATCTTTCTTAACCTACCAGTTCCTTTACCTTATCGGCAGCTTCTTGTAGTGTGATGGCTGAAAAAACCTTCAGCCCTGATTTGTCAATGAGTTTTTTACCTTCTTCTGCGTTGGTACCCTGGAGTCGTACGATAACAGGAATATCGATATTTCCAACTGAATGATAGGCATCTACAACACCTTGGGCAACGCGGTCACAGCGAACAATTCCCCCAAAAATATTTATGAGGATTGCTTTTACATTGGGTTCTTTCAGAATGATACGGAAACCGGCTTCAACGGTTTCGGCATTGGCTGTTCCTCCCACATCCAAAAAGTTAGCCGGTTCACCCCCGGACAGTTTGATAATATCCATGGTTGCCATTGCCAGTCCGGCACCATTAACCATGCATCCGACATTTCCATTCAGTTTAATAAAATTCAGATCATTTTTACTGGCCTCTGTCTCTGCAGGATCTTCCTCTGCCAGGTCTCTTAGTTCAAAATAATCTTTGTGGCGAAACAAAGCATTATCGTCCAGGTTAACTTTGCAATCGACGGCAAGAATACGGTTATCTGAGGTCTTTAGTACCGGATTGATTTCAAAAAGAGAACTGTCTGTGTTTACGTAAGCGATATATAAAGCACTGGCAAAACGGACCATTTCTTTAAATGCCTTTCCACTTAACCCAAGATTGAAAGCAATCCGCCGGGTCTGAAATCCCAACAATCCTACGCTGGGATCTATTTCTTCTTTGAAGATCAGGTGAGGTGTTTTTTCTGCAACTGTTTCGATGTCCATTCCTCCTTCGGTAGAATACATGATCACATTCCTACCTGTATGCCGGTTGAGCAGGACACTCATGTAAAATTCTTTTTTCCCCGTTTCTCCCGGGTAATATACATCTTCAGCTACCAGTATCTTATGAACTACCTTGCCCTCAGGGCCTGTCTGGTGTGTTATCAGCGTCATCCCAATCATTTTCTTAGCCAGTTCTTTAACCTCATCCAGGCTTTTTGCAAGCTTTACCCCACCTCCTTTTCCCCTTCCGCCAGCATGGATCTGGGCTTTTATTACCCATAGTTTTGTTGCTGTCTGTTTAGCAATTTCCTTGGCTGCTTCCACCGCTTTCTCAGGGGTGTCTGCTACAATCCCCTCCTGGATTGTTACGCCGTATCTTTTCAGAATGGTTTTCCCTTGGTATTCATGTATATTCATTGGTTCTGCTGTTTAAAAATAAACTTCAAAAATAACTTTTTTCAAAAAAAAAACAAACATGTTTTTAAGCGTATTTTGTTGGATTTATACGTATTTTTGTCAGTGAAGAAATAATGGTGGTTAAAAACCATAGAAAACTGAAGAATGAGGAATTGGGCCGGAAAAGTATCTCTGATTACAAAAAAGCTCATAAGTTTCCTGTTATTGTTGTTCTGGATAATGTCAGAAGCCTGAATAATATTGGCTCTGTTTTCAGAACTGCCGATGCTTTTCTTATAGAAGCCGTTTATTTATGCGGGATAACAGCTACGCCTCCACATCGTGACATCAGAAAGACAGCCCTGGGAGCGACAGAATCTGTGTCCTGGAAATATTTTGGAAAAACTACGGATGCTGTTCTGGATTTGAAAAAGCAGGGTTATACCGTAGTAGCTATCGAACAGGTGGAAGGAAGCTTATCCCTGGAAGAATTTCAGCCGGATAGTCATGCCTGTTATGCTTTAATATTTGGTCATGAGGTAAAAGGCGTATCACAGGAAGTAGTCAATCAATGTGATCAGTGCATAGAAATTCCCCAGTTTGGGACCAAACACTCCTTTAATATTTCCGTAAGTGTGGGGATTGTTTTATGGGACTTGTTTACCAAATTAATTCCTTCTCTTGAATAGATAGCTGGAGAAACGCCATTGAATGTTATATAAAAAAAGAGCGGCTTAATATATATATAAGCCGCTCTTTTATATTCTATACGGGTTTTAACTATTGAACAATAGATTTGAATGTGTCGTTTTCGAAATACTTACCAAATTCCATATCGGTCCTGGCCAGTTGTTTCATCCCTGCATCTTTCTGAACAGCCAGTTTCAGATTATTGAACATATAGTCATTGTTTGCAAGACGTGCCCCGATCACAGCTTTCAGGTAGTTAACCCATTTGCAATCATGATTCCATGCATCCAACATGTTTTTGGCCCCTTCTGCATCTCCATTTAATAATTTAGCCAACGCTGCATTGAAGGAGGTCTCTGTGCCAAAGAAATTCACGGCATCCTGGTATTTTCCATGAATGATAGCAATGGTTCCCAGGCCGAAGTTAGATTCTTTGGAAGGTTTTTCAATAGAAGTGAAATACTCTTCAGCTTTGTCGAGATTCCCTTTCAACAATTCTGCAAAACCCAGGTTGTTTTTAACCACATCATTATCTTTCAATTGCTGTGCTTTTTTGAAAGCTTCTTCAGCCTGGTCCACTTTTCCCATCTTCATGTAAACAGCGCCTATATTATTGAAGGCACGGAAACAACGGGGATATTTGTTAGAAGCTATCTGATCGTATTTTAATTGTTTATTCAGATCATTCGTCAGGGTTGCCGCATGGAGCATAGCGTTTATGCCCAAAGTATCAGGATTTGTTTCAATATATTTCAGAATTTCATCATCGGAAAAACCTACTTTATTCACATTGACCTGGATAATAGAACGTCTCAGTTTAGGCAGGATGCCGGTTTTTAATTTATCAAAGGCTTCCGACATATTTTTTATTTCTTTATTCCTAACAGCAGGATCCGAATACATGGAAAGAACGCGCAGAATTAATTCTTTATCTTTCAGTGAAGAAGCTTGAACTAGTTTCTTAAATCCTTCCCAGTCTTCTGCTGTGGAGTTTTTGGAGATGGTCTTGTGGTCTTCCAGTACTTTATCTTTTTTAAATTTTTTCCCGACATATCTATCTACAACGTCAGTACGTTTCTTACTAAGTTTATCATTAAAAGCGTAAGGGCCATCAGGAGATGCATATCCGTGGATTTCACTGCCTGTAAACTCAAGATTGGGAGTTTTTGTCACTTCTTTAACAAAACCCAACAGATTTTTAACATCTTCGCCTTTTAGTTCAGCCCTGCGTATGTTATACCTATTGATAATAAAATTGATATCGGCTTCTTTAGATTTTGGTATGATCCGCTGGTAATGATCACTAAACATCATGGGTTGTCCCATCTTTTTAACCAGGGTCGGGGTGGCAATGACTCCGTCAGCCAGTTTGACCGGGTCAAAATCAACGGATTTCCCTTTCAGGGAAGCTGTTGCCCTGAGTACCAACTGGGAAATTCTCATGCTGTCAGAAAAATCGACTACTCCTTTGTAATCGAATTTTCCACCGGTATAACGGATAGATTTATTATTATCCTGTACGCTTTCTCCCTGAAGGGTTACCGGTGAATAGGACTTTTCACCTCCTTTAAAAACCAAAACCGGGGTGGCTGTAATCGTAGCTTTTTTATTAAAATATTTTTCCGGAAACTGTCCGGTGATAGAAATGGCAACCTGACCAGCATGTTCTTCCAATACTTTGGGAGTAACCTGGTAACTGATGTTCCCTGCTTCCTTCTTCATTTTATTCAATCCGCCGCAGCTACTTAGTACTGTAGCAGAAATAATAATAAAGGATAAATAGATTAGTCTTTTCATAATTACTGCATTATTTAGTTAAAATTTTAGTACCCTTCCATATTCATCACAAAACTACTAAGTTTTGTAAAATAAAAAAAAAATCCTTTGGTTTTTTTACAAAAACAGCGGATTCAATTATTAGAAGTCCCCTTAATACAATCAAAATCCTTCAGAATATGTCATTTACAATACATTCCGGGTAATTCCAGGGCCATATTTCTCCGAAAAAATCTTGTTGATTAACTTTCTGTAATCAGTTTCATCATTTACAAAGTCAATTTTGTTTGCATCCAGAATTAGAAAAGGGATATTTTTTTCCTGTTCCATAAACAAAAAATATCCTTCCTGGACTTTTTTAAGGTAGTCAGCCTGTATATTTTGTTCGTATTTACGTCCTCTTAAAGTAATATTATTAAGCAGCCGGTCTATGGATACATGCAAATAAACATAGAGATCGGGGCGGGGAAGGGTATCATAGATAATTGAAAAGATTTGCCGGTAAAGATGATATTCATCCCCTTCGAGATTGTTTTTTGCAAAAATCAGTGATTTGGAAAAGTAGTAGTCGGCAATCGTAAAGGAGGTAAACAGTTCCGGATGAGCCAATTCATGTTTTAATTGGTTATATCTTTCGGCCATAAAAGACATTTCGAGGGGGAATGCATATCTTTCCGGCTGTTTATAGAACTTAGCCAGAAAAGGATTGTCTTCAAACTGTTCCAATATCAAACGGGCATCATAATCCCGTGCAATTCTGGATGCTAAGGATGTTTTTCCTGCCCCGATATTTCCTTCAATAACGATATAATTATAATGCACCTATGATGTTCTTAATGTTTTGGAATTATCCCCATATTATAAAATACGAAAGCATACGTAACCCGAGATATCTCCCATCTTTTGAAACCGCAAAATTACGCAATGTCACCGTACCGTCTTCGGATAATTTATTCGGGTCAAGCATTACCTGCGCTTTCCTCGCCATATCTTTCCGCCTTGATTTTGACAAAAATCTACCTTTTTAGACTCGACTCATTAGTA
>CAYLJE010000094.1:0-10154 GCA_964383915.1 uncultured Rikenellaceae bacterium | reverse complement strand
TACTGATATTGAGTGGAGACACCCTGAGGGCCGAACAGCTTCAGGAGTCAGATTATAAAATGTGGAACCTCGCCGGAATTGAACCCGAACTGCTAGACTATCAGTCCATGAAGATAACCTCCCCGGTTTATCTTTTAAGGCCTGAGAACATAGAGTCAGCTTATTATCTTTATCATTTTACCGGTGATACAACATATTTGAATATGGGAAGAACATTTTTCCGGAGCATCAAAACATTTTGCCGGACCCCTGCCGGATATACTTACCTGAAGGATGTGCGCTCTAAAAAACAAGGTGATGACATGGAAAGTTACTTTCTGGCTGAAAATATGAAATACCTCTATCTCCTTTTTGCTCCACAGAATCTGATCGACTTTAACCGGGAGATTTTTAATACCGAAGCCCATCCCCTGAAAATAGTAGAAAACTAAGTTTCAGGATCTCATGCCCCTTTTTCTACGCTTTGGTATTCGACTTTTAACCTGTATAAAAGTTAAAATTGTCTGATTTCCCGTTCTTTCTTCTTTATCGGGCCCGGAGTAAAAGAATCCTGAATTATATTAATTTTTTGTTACTTTGCATGGGAGTAATGCTTTGCAAATGGCAGAAAAAAATCATTTTATCAGCCATACCGATATTGTTCAGGGGGGTAAACTGCATTTGGTTATGGGTGATCGACCTAATAAGAATTGGGGTACTAAACATTAAAATATAAAAAAAACAAGATAATAGCTGAAAATATTTTCCGAGATGCAAAGTCAGTTAGTATATGTAAGTATTCAACTAATCATAAACTATTATTATTATGCCACTGTACGAATATAAGAAAAATGCGGAAAATCGAATCAGTCTTCCCAAAGGAATGGAGAAGAATATTTTTTGCGGGAGCAAGGAGGTACTAAAATCTATTACTAGCAAAATAGGTAGAATTAAGAACGGACTGGTGCTATTTGATGGCTGGTATGGTGTTAACTGGGATAAAATTATTCCACAATTAAGATCTGAATTACCTGATGCTCAGTTTATTAATGTAGTAAGTCTCTTTCAACCAATTGAAATAATAGAAAAATATCGTGGGCCATTTATAACTGATGATCCAAGTTTTGGATGGGTCAATGATAAGGGTATTATAGAAGATTTAATGGATGAAGAAAAGATTGCATTATTCAAACAATCCGCTTCAAAAGAGAAAAGAATAAACATTCTTTATGGCGCAGGATCTGCTGTTAAAGCCCTTGTTTCTGATGCAAAATTAGTCTATTACTTCGATTTTACCATGCAGCCTCTTCTCTGGCAAATATGGGACGGGAAACTTGTTCCCTTTGGTTGTAGTAATGCTGACAAAAATTATAACTGGAAGACATATTATTACAATGATTTCTATCTTCTTCTTCGTCAGAAGAAATATGTTTTTGACATAATGGATTATTATGTTGAATATGTTGATGATTCAAATCCAAAGCTTATGAATGCCAATACATATAACTTTATGATTGATGAGTTGGTAAAACAACCTGTTAAACAGGTTAAAATTGCACAGCCTGGTCCGTGGGGAGCTTACAGGTATAAAGATTTGTGGGATATTGAAGGGCTGGAATGTAATGCTTGGAATGAGTTGGCAGGTATCGAATTAAGTGTGTTGATAGACTGGGGAGGAGAACATTTGCTTAATATTCCTGCACAAAATTTTATGCAACGTCCTGTTCAAATGGTAGGGGAATATGTACACAAAAAATATCCCGATCTTATGCCGTTACAGGTTTGGCTCGATGATGGATATTTTCCGGAGCCGGTACCATTTGAACGTTCAAGTATGCCTATACACGACCATCCGGGAACCCTCTATGTAAAAAAACATTTTAATGAACCACTGGGGCGATATGAAACATATTATATAGTTGAATCTTACAAAGATTCTTCAACATGGATGGGATATAAAGAGAGTGCTGACCTGGAAGAATGGGAAAGATTATGTCGGGAGTCAAACAATAGGAAGGAGATACCCAACTGGCAGAATTTTGTCTGTCGCTGGGATACCAATGTAGGTGACCTGTTTCTGATACCCCCCGGAACGACCCATGGACATGGAGGAAATCAAATGATCCTGGAAATGGACACGGGACCATCAGTGGCTGGTACTGAGTACTCGTTTTTTACTTTTGATTTTGCACGAAACACATGGGATGATGTAAAAAAAGAGATGACTGCACCACCTATGCGGATGCACTTAGAGCACTCATTCAACAACAATAAATTCATCAGGGAATCTCATGTCAGAAATATTCTTCGTGCCCGACCGATTACAACTGATGGAAATGGAAAATTTCGGAAAGATCAGTACACAACTATCCCGGAAATGCCATTCCATATTAAGCGTATCTTTTTTGAACATTATGCTGAAAATGACACTGAGGGGAAATATATGCAAATAGTAACCCTTACTGAAGGTAAACAGGTAACTATCCGTTCGAAGGAAAATCCAGAATTTTCGACAACAATTGAGCGGTTACAGGCTTGTGTCATTCCTGCCGGATTTGGGAAACATGAATACATAAACGAGGAAGGAAGTCATGCAATGGTGGTACTGATACAACTTAAAAAATCATGAACATAAATAACTCTTTTTTATAATGGTTAATTTTGTTTTTAACAAAATCAATTATGAAAATAGAAAATAGTAATGTAGTACTTCTGATAAATTTAAACGGTGGATCCTATTTTGATTTCCATCTTAAGGATTTGCCAATAAATCCGATAAACTGGCATACTAAAGATCCGGCACAACCTCCATTTATGGGGCATTTTCTTTGTTTTGATCGTTGGGGGCCACCCACAGCCGCAGAAAAAGCAAATGGATTTCAGCATCATGGAGAGGTTAATACCGAAGTCTGGAAACTGCTGTCCGAACCTCAGAAAAAAAATGGTTTGACAGAATGTTCAATGATGTGTAGCCTGCCAATGGGAGGATTACAATTGACAAGGAAAATTGAATTATCTGAAGACGAACCGGTATTTTTTGTTACGGAAGAAATTAAAAACCTTAATAAATATGGTCGCATGTTTAATATCGTACAACATGTGACATTAGCTCCTCCTTTTCTTGACAAATTTACACTTTTTGATCATAATGCTGAAAAAGGCTTTGAAGATAAAGAGGATGGCAGTTTAAATCAGGAAGAAACTATTTTAAAATGGCCTGAAGTAATCCATAATGGTAAAAAAGTAAGCTTAAGGCAATTTCAAAATGAATGGCCCGGGATATCTTCTTTCGTGTACAATCAAAATGAAAAGAATGGTTGGGTAACAGCATGCAATCCAAGTAAAAACCTTATGATTGGATATATATGGGAAACAGAAGATTACCCCTGGATTAATTTTTGGCGTTCCATGGAAAATGGTGTTCCCATGGCATTTGGGATGGAATTTGGGACTACAGGGTTGCACGAACCATTTCCCGTTATAGCTAAAAAAGGTAAAATATTTGGGCGTAATATTTATGCTTTTATTGATGCCAATGAAGTTATTAGTAAATCTTTTACAGCCTTTTTAGCTAAAATCCCAAAAGATTACAAAGGTGTTGAAAAAATTGAAATTGGTAATTCTTTATTTATTATAAAAGAAAAAAACAAAATTTCCCGGGATATAACATATTATTTTAAGAAAACAATATCTGGATAATACTATCATTGTACATGTTTCAATAATACAAGTGTAATAATAAACTTCAAAATTTTAGTCAAGGATAAAAGCTCTCAAGGACATATTATAAATTAAATTTTTTAGATATGAAACGAAGTGAAATAAATCAATTAATCAAAGATTCAATTGAGTTTTTCGACAGGATGAATTTTAAACTTCCGCCCTGGGCCTTTTGGAAGCCGGAAAACTGGCGGGGAAAATATGAGGTGTGTCATGAAATAGTTGACAACATGCTTGGCTGGGATCTGACTGATTTTGGAAGCGGGGATTTCCACCATCGGGGGTTAATTCTATTTGCTCTTAGAAATGGGAATCAAAAAAAGGATAAAAAGATATATGCAGAAAAAATTATGATTGTTGAAGAGATGCAGGAGACTCCGATGCATTTTCATTGGAGCAAAATGGAAGATATCATCAACCGGGGCGGCGGGAACCTGGCTATTGAATTGTACAAATCGGATGAGAAAGAGGCATTCTCAGACGAAGACTTTACACTGAAAATTGACGGGATTAGTCATATTTTTAAACCCGGAGAGACTATAGTCCTAACCCCTGGAGAAAGCATCTGCCTGGAACAAAGAGTTTACCATCGATTTTATGGCGAAAAGGGAAAAGGAAAGGTTCTTGTAGGAGAAGTGAGTGCCGTAAATGATGATACCACCGATAACAGGTTTTATGAACCTGTCGGAAGGTTTCCCGAAATTATTGAAGACGAGAAGCCGTTGCATTTACTGGTTTCCGATTATAAAAAGTTTCTATAAGGCAGGAATGGCTCTCAGTAAATAACCGGGATAAATTATTTTATTATGGGCAATAAAATTACGGTTTCAGGTGTTGGTTGTTGTTTGGTTGACCGCTTATACAACAATGTTTCATTTAATTCCGAGTATTTTTTACCTTACCTGTCAAAAGAAAAAGGCGATGGCGGACTGACCCCCGGGAAACTTGTTTTCAGAGAGGAATTTGAGAAGTTCGCAGGAAAGGAGTTCCCGTCAGTAATTAAGGATATTACCAAAGGAAGACGCCCCGACAAAATTAACATAGGAGGACCTTGTATTGTAGCCCTTGTACATGCTGCTCAAATGTTGGGGACTATGGATTATACATGTCGGTTTTACGGATGTGGCGGAAAAGATGAAGATGGAAAATTCCTGTTGTCTTCGTTAAGTAAAACCCCTGTTTGTATTGATAATTACAACCTGACAGGCATGGCCACTCCTTCAACAGTAGTATTCTCCGATCCCGGCTTTGACCATGGACATGGGGAACGGATATTTATCAATTCCATCGGTGCTGCTTGGGATTATGCTCCTGAAGAATTGGATGAAGACTTTTTTTCTTCTGATGTGGTTGTCTTCGGGGGAACGGCCCTTGTACCGCAGATCCATGACAAACTGGGAGAATTACTGGACAAAGCCAAATTGAAAGGAAGCATAACTGTTGTAAATACAGTTTATGATTTCAGAAATGAAAAAGCAAGTCCGGATAAGAAATGGCCTTTGGGAAAAAACGATGACAGCTACCGGAATATTGATCTTTTGATAGCCGATTTTGAAGAAGCCCTCCGGTTAAGTGGAAAACCTACCTTGGAGGGAGCTATGCAATTTTTTCGGGAACATGGTACAGGGGCTGTGATTGTTACCAATGGTTCCAATAACCTTCGTTTGTTTTCCAACGGCAGTTTATTTCAGGAATTAAAAGTGTTGGAAATGCCGGTTTCCGACGGGATTTCCGAAGAATTAAGAAAAGGGCATTGCGGGGACACCACCGGCTGTGGTGATAATTTTGCAGGAGGCGTAATTGCCTCACTGGCCTCTCAACTTCAAAAAGGGGGTGATACCCTGGACATAATCGAAGCCTGTTCCTGGGGGATTGTATCGGGAGGGTTCGCTTGTTTTTATATTGGAGGGACCTTCTTTGAAAAATATCCGGGAGAGAAACGCGAGTTAATTACTCCATACTTTGACAGGTATAAAAAACAGATCAGTGATGCAAAATAAATCGATTTTGATTTTTGGAGCCGGAAAAATAGGCCGGTCATTTATCGGGCAACTCTTTGGATTGTCAGGCTATGAGGTAATTTTTTCTGATGTTGACCTTGCATTGGTACAGGCCTTGAATAAACGGAAAAGTTACCCGGTCATCATAAAGGGAGAAAAAGAGGAAACCCTTCTGATACCTAATGTAAGGGCAATTTCAGGGCTGAACAGATCTCAGGTTATTAAAGAAATCTCACAAGTATCACTTTTGGCAGTTTCTGTTGGGAAAAATGCGTTGGGAAAAGTTATTCCGCTCATTGCAGAGGGGTTAAAAATGCGTTATCAGGCAGATAAAAAGCGTCCTTTGGATATCATCATAGCAGAGAATATGCGGTCTGCAGGTGAATTTATATATAAGAATCTTTTATCTTATCTTCCGGAGGAGTATCCTATTGATCGGTTGGTTGGACTAGTTGAAACCAGTATCGGGAAAATGGTACCGATCATGCAGCAATCTGATCTTGAACAAGACCCCCTGGTGCTCTTCGCAGAACCATACAACAACCTGATCGTTGACAAAAATGGGTTCAAAAGCACTATTCCCGCAGTTAATGGACTTTGCCCGAAAGAAAACATAAAAGCATGGGTTGACCGTAAGTTGTTTATTCATAACCTGGGGCATGCTACGGTGGCCTATTATGGAGCTTATAAACATTCTCAGGCCATTTATATTTATGAAGTTTTAAAAGATCCGCGGGTTTATGGTTTTGCAAAAGAGGTCATGTTTCAGGCTGCAACCATTTTACAAAAACTCTATCCCAAAGATTTTACATTAGAAGACCTGGAGAATCATATAGAAGACTTATTATTCAGGTTTCAAAACAAAGCGTTAAAGGACACCATTTTCAGGGTGGGACAGGATAGACCCAGGAAACTAGGGCCGGATGATCGATTTGTGGGAATTATACGATTGGCAATAAATCTTAAAATGAATTATGATAAGATTCTTCGGTCAATGGTTTATGCTTTTTATTTTAAGGCAACGGATGAAAACGGGGACAGGTCTGCACAGGATATTCTGTTTGACAATTACCGGTTAAAGGGATTAGAATTTGTGCTTCATAAGGTCTGTGGGTTCGATCTGGTAAAAGATGAAAAAATAATCTCGGAATTTATACGGATTTATATGGCTGTCGATAAAACAATAAATCAAAATAGCGAAAAAACATGATAGAAAAAAAAGTTAATCTCAGAGAAAAGAAAGCAATGGTAGTAAAAGAATTTCTTAAATAATTAAGCAAATAAGCAAATAAACAAATAAATAGATATTATTATGAAAAAAACCTCATCTTTTTTTACAGTAGTGATTTTCAGCCTTGGATGGCTGACATTTTCATGTTCAAACCACCAAAAAGTTCTTTGGCAAATAGGAAAACCCGATAATAAACCGGATGAGTTTGCACTTGCCCCTTCTGGATATAAAGACTTTTTGAAAAATGATTTTGGCTGGGAAGACCGGGATTTTATCATTGGAACATCTGATGTCTCAACAGAGTGGCCATATATATTACCGGGGCCGGACGATAGTTGGGCAGGATCATCATCTTCAAACTGGCATTCACATGTACTCAATATCTTATTTAGCATGCAGGAAGTACCTTCTTCGGGCAGGTGGCAACTCGTTGTTGATTTGTTTGATTGCAGTGCAGAGGATCCGCCATTGCTAAAAATCACAGTCGATGGCAAGGCATGGAAATACCAACTCCCTGCCGGTAGCAATTCCTCTGCTTTGCCTGATTCTTCCGATACAGGTAAAGAAAACCTTATAAAAATACCTCTAGACCAGGGATTGATTCATACGGGAGGAAATGAAATAAATATTACATCTTTGCAAGGCTCGTGGTTAGCGTTTGATCAGCTCCGTCTGGAAGGACCGGCATCAGCACAATTAAAGAAAAAACAGGCGGTTTTCATCAGAAAAGTCCAGGCTGCCGATTATGAAATCCATACAAACAGTCGTAAATATCAACCTTTATTGGTTGATGTTGAACAGGTAGAAGGCACCCCGACGCTGAAAGTTATTTTAGATGGAAAAGAAATATTTTCTGAAACAGTAGAAACCGGAAAATACGTTTTTGAAGCTCCAATGCCGGCAGTGAAAAAGGAAACCCGAAGCCAATATGAAATTCTGGTTGACGGGAAACTTTCTGAGAAAGGATTTGTGAAACGCGCTCCTTTTCCTCCCATAACACCTTCAGGTTATGTTAATACGATGATGGGTACTGCTCACTCACGATGGATGATTGCTCCTGGTCCGTGGATGCCGTTTAGTATGGTTAAGTTGTCTCCGGATAACCAAAATGGGGGATGGATGGCAGGTTATGATCCCATTTTTGAAAATGTTGGAGGATTCAGCCATATTCATGAATGGACGATGGCCGGTTTACTGACCATGCCGGTTACCGGTCCTTTGGTAACGAAGGTCGGGGATCAGAAGGATCCTGATACGGGTTTTCGCTCCCGTATAGATAAAACGACGGAGAAAGCACCCCTTGGTTATTATAAAGTACATCTGACCGATTACGATATATGGGCTGAACTAACGGCAACAACACGTTGCGGATTCCAACGCTATACTTTTCCCAAGGGACAAAATGCACGGGTACTGCTGGATCTACAGTTCCCGGCAGAATACAAATTCCTGCTGGACGAAGTGAAAATTACACAGGTGAATGATTATAAAATTGAGGGATATAGTAAACAGCGTACTCCTAATGCCTGGGGAAAGGGTATTACCCAGGAATACACCGTTCATTTTGTTGCTGAATTTGACAGGCCGATTATTCATGCCGGAATATGGACAGAAAACGGAGTTAAAGAAGACACAACAGTGCTTTTTGCTAAAAATCTGAAGGATGCAGGTATGTATGTTGAATTTGATAATACTAAAGATCATGTAGTTCAATTGCGTACAGGAATTTCGTATGTAAGTATTGATCATGCCAATGAAAATCTTCAGAAAGAAATTGTTAAACCTTTCGGATGGGATTTTGACAAAGTTGTTGCCTTTAACCGGAGTACCTGGGATAAACTTTTAGGTCGTGTTTCTATAAAGAGCAATGATCGTCGCGAGAAAGTCCGTTTTTATACAAACCTTTATCATTCTTTTTGCAGCAGAAATACCTTTAGCGATGTGGATGGCAGTTGGGTAGATGCCAATGAAAAGGTGCAACAATTAAAAAATAAAGATCAGGTAGCTTTGGGATGCGATGCCTTCTGGAATACATTTTGGAACCTGAATCAGGTTTGGAACCTGGTTGCCCCCGAATGGAGTAATCGTTGGGTGAATTCGGAGCTGGCAATGTATGATGCTGACGGGTGGTTAGCTAAAGGACCTGCGGGGATGGAATATACTTCGGTGATGGTGGCGGAACATGAGATACCCCTGATTGTGAGTGCTTACCAAATGGGTATTCACGGATTTGATGCAGAGAAAGCTTTTCAGGCGATGAAAAAAATGCAAACCACGCCCGGGAAACCAGTGGGTGGTGGTTATGCTGGAAATCGCGATCTGAAGGCCTATCTAAAATACCATTATGTGCCAATGGATAAAGGCCGTTTTTCCAATTCTTTGGAATATTCTTTTGATGACTGGACGGTATCTCAAATGGCTAAAGCTCTGGGAAAAAGAAAAGATTATCAGATCTTTGCCGATCGAGGTGAATGGTGGAAGAATGCAATTGATCCGAAAAGCGGTTATGCCCGATTGAGAAAAGCAGACGGGACATGGGTTTCTGATTTTGATCCTTTTCGTTCAGGGGCCAATCGTGAATATGTAGAGGGAAATGCCTGGCAGTTAACGTTTTTTGTCCCGCAAAATGTGCCGGAACTTGCCAATATCATTGGGAAAGAACGTCTTCTGAAACGACTGGAGTGGGGGTTTGAAAAAAGCTATAAGTGGCGGTACAATGCTCCGAATGATCAATTTGGAAAATATCCTGTGGTTCAGGGGAACCAGCAATCCATGCAATTTGCGTTTTTGTTTAACTGGTTGGGAAAACCCTGGCTTACTCAAAAATGGAGCCGTTCCATCCTTGATCGCTACTATGGTTATGGGTTGTCCAATGCTTATTTGGGAGATGAAGATCAGGGACAGATGAGCGCCTGGTTTGTTATGGCTTCGATTGGATTGTTCCAGACTGACGGTGGGTGCCGTGTTAATCCGGTGTATGAAATTGCCAGTCCGCTCTATCCTGAAGTTGAAATTAATTTGGGAAACAGATTCGGACGTGGTGATAAATTCATTATTGAAGCTAAAAATGTTTCACGCCTGAATAAATATGTGCAAGCGGCTACATTAAATGGACACCCATTGAAAGATTTTAAATTTCCGGCCAATCAATTATTAAAAGGCGGAAAACTGGAACTACAAATGGGACCTGAACCTAATGAACAATGGGGTATTAAATGATAGTG
>CAYLJE010000093.1:0-10254 GCA_964383915.1 uncultured Rikenellaceae bacterium | reverse complement strand
GCATCCACATCATCATGCCTGCAAATCCCCATTTATATTTATTCATTTGAACCCTGTTCTTTGAACGCTCCATTTTTTGTTTATTCAGTCATTACAACATCCACAGAATAAATTACACGCTTAAAATACACTGTGTGGGGACATCTGTCGCCCATGCTTAGCGGCTTGTACCTTATTATAGGTCTAAACCGCTTTGTTTGGACATCATCCCGAAAGAATAAAAAGATTAAGGGGACTTCTAATTTGATTCTAAATTACATGTAGGTTGCCGATAAATTATTTTTTTAATTATCTTTGGGTTGATTGAACAAGTTTAAAAACAATAAATCAACCATTTCTATGAAAACAAAAAAACCCGTTAACAGACGCGGATTTGTCCGTACCACCCTTCTGGGTACTGCCGGGACCCTCGCCGCTACAGGTTTTGTGAAAGCAGAAATGCCTGTAAAAGTAAAAGATGAAAAGAAACCACAGAAATTCATTACCCGCAAGCTGGGAAACACAGACATGGTACTCCCTGTTGTAAGTATGGGCGTGATGCGTGCCGACAACCCGAACCTGATACGTGCTGCCCTGGATAAGGGAATGAAATTACTGGATACGGCTCATACCTACCAGGGGGGTCGCAATGAGGAGATGTTAGGCAAGTTGCTGAAAGATTACCCCCGGGATTCTTACTATATTGAAACAAAGGTTAAACCTGACGGCTATGATAAAAAAAGGGGGACATTCAAAGACCCTGCCAGGGTGGAAACATCTTTCTTAAAAAAGTTTAATACCAGCATGAAAAGACTGGGACTGGACTATGTAGATACGCTGTTTCTTCATGCCATTTCCACCCGTGAGGCTACCCTTTACAAGCCGGTGCTGAAGGTCATGAAAAAACTAAAAAAAGAAGGGAGAACACGGTATCTGGGAGTATCCACGCACAGCAACGAGCCGCAAGTCATTCAGGCAGCTATAGACAGCGGCGTTTACGATGTTGTGCTGGTGGCTTACAATTTCCAGCAAAAACACAGGGATGAAATGAACCGTGCAATCGGGAACGCTGCCAAAGCAGGCCTCGGTATCATTGCCATGAAAACCATGGCCGGCGGACACCTTGATAAAGAACAGCAACAACCTGTCAACGCCAAAGCTGCTTTGAAATGGGCCATGCAAAACCCACATATCGCCACCAGTATCCCCGGATTTACATCTTTCGACCAACTGGATGAAGATATTACCGTAGCCGCAGACCTGACCATGACCGAAAAAGAGAAAAATGAACTGGCCCTGGCAACACAAAACACATTATATTGTGACGGATGCAGTGTCTGCATAGACCAATGTAAAAAGACCCTGCCGATACCGGACCTGATGCGCGCTTACATGTACACCTATGGCTACGGCGAAACAAAAAAAGCCCGCACCTTACTCGACCAGCTAGCCATCGCTCCGGATGTATGTGTCTCCTGTAACGATTGTACGGTCTCCTGTATCAAGGGCTTCCCTATCGCTGAAAAAATACAGGATGTTACGCGTCTTGTTAATGTCCCCGAAGAATTTCTAACCTGATCACCCACCCGGAATAACCCACAGATAAAAATGAAAAATAAACTCATATTTAGGAACTCATATCTTTCTCTTTTCGTCATGCTACCAGTTCTTCTTGTCTTTCCGGCAAATGTTGATGCCCAGGACAGCATTGTTTTCCCCGGGTTAAAAGGATACTCCATCCATTATGATTATCCTGTATATCATCCCGATGATCTGTGGGATTATATAGACGGAGCTGCCGAAAATTACCTGAACTATCATTTTCAGGAATTGCATATTGCCGAATATGTGAAAGGAAAAAGCAGGATTTTTTTCAAAGCGGAGATTTATCGTCATGAATCTCCCCTGTATGCTTTTGGCATATACAGTTCCGAGCGTTCCCCGGATTATCATTTCATTCCTCTCGGCACCCAGGGATTTCAGGAAGAATCATTGGTTTACTTCCTGAAAGGCCCTTATTATGTAAAAATACTTACCCAGCAAAGCGGAAAACGTGTGGTGCGGGATATGCATTCCCTGGCAGAAAGATTAGAGGCTCTTCTGCCCGGAACCACGGCATTCCCTGCAGCACTAAGTCTTTTCCCCAAAGCAGGGAAAGTAACGAATTCCGAACGATTTATCGCCCGTGATTTTCTGGGACATGCCTTCTTCGACAGCGTTTTTACAGCAGAATATAAAACTGACAATACTTCTTTCACCTTGTTTATCACCCGTCGCTCCGATCCTGCTGAAGCCATGACCCTGCTAAAAAATTTATATCGTAAAGCTACAGGAAAAGTCCCTGAAGATATGAAAGAAGGAGACCGTGTCATCGAAGACAGTTACAATGGCAAGATCTACCTGATCTGGAAAAAGAATGTGATCTTTGGTTTTCAAAATCTGGAAAACCAGGCTTTGATGCGAAAGCTGGCTAATGAGATTTTGAATAAGATCTAAACAGGTTCAAGGTTCTAACCAGTATAAACAGGCCAGGTTCAACCACCCGGTATGTGATTTCAGATATTCTCCCCGGTGACTCCGGTATTCCACAATTGACTGTTTATAAGTAACAGCTTCCTGTGTTCCGTGATGACATCCGGTTAGCTCTGCCAAAAAAGAAAGGGAAAAATACATATACGCGCTAAATAACTCATATCATACACATTATAAATAAATATATAAAGATACACTCAAACTTATTGTTAAAAAAAATTAAAATTCCACTCATATCCAACAGTTTGGTACATAAATTGAAAAAGTCTTTCATGGAATTATTTTATTAAATTAAAAATAAGAATCATGAAAAGAAAAAGTGTCTCTCAAAAATATTGTCCCGGTTTGAAAGCCATTGTTTTCGTGGGGATATTTCTTTTTTTTTCTCAATATTCCATGGCTCAATATTTTGGCAGAAACAAGCCATACTATAAAAAGTTCAACTACAAAGTTTATGAAACGCCACACTTTGACATTTATTATTATGTAAAGAATGACTCGGTATTAAATCAGATGGCCAGGATGAGTGAGGAATGGTATAAACGTCACTATCCTGTTTTCGGAATCAACCTAAAGGGACATAATCCTTTATTCATATACAACAACCATGCGGATTTCCAACAGACAACAGCCATATCGGGAGCTATTGGTATGGGCACAGGCGGCGTGACGGAGGTATTGAGAAACCGTATTGTCATGCCCCTTGCCCCTTTGTATGCCCAAACAGATCATGTGCTGGGCCATGAAATGGTACATGCTTTTCAATATACCACCATTCTCAATGGGGACTCTACCAATATGAATTCGTTAAGTAACCTGCCATTATGGATGGTAGAAGGTATGGCCGAGTATCTTTCCATTGGCAGTGTGGATGAAAATACAGCCATGTGGATGCGTGATGCTGTTCTTCATCATGATTTCCCAACATTCAAAGACCTGAGTCGCAATCCCAAATACTTCCCCTATCGCTGGGGGCAGGCCTTCTGGGCTTTTGTAGGAAAGACATGGGGGGATGATAAGATTGTACCCCTGTTTATTCGTACTGCACAGGAAGGATATGAACAAGCCATCAAGGATATACTTGGTATTGACGCAGGCACCCTTAATGGGTTGTGGAAAAGTGCATTCACAATGTATTACAAACAATTTCTCCCTGATTCAACAGAAACCCTCACCGGAGAAAAAGTTGCTTTCCCCGGAAATGCAGGAAACATCAATGTCTCTCCTTCGCTGAGTCCTGACGGTAAGTATCTGGTTTTTTTGTCCGAGAAAGACGTTATTTCATTAGATCTTTTTCTGGCAGATGTGCAAAAGAAAAAAGTAATCAAGAGGTTGTCTGCCTCGGTACAGCACCATGAGATAGATGCTATGAACAACCTGGAGTCGGCCGGGACATGGTCACCGGACAGCCGGTATGTTGCTTTTACTGTCACTGATAAAGGAAAAAATAAACTGGTGATTATAGATGTACGTAAAAATAAAATGGTAAATAAAATAACCATTCCGGGGGTTCCGGCCTTTTACCAGCCGGCATGGTCACCCGATGGGAAAAGCATTGTGGTGGTGGGGATAGTAAACGGTACCAGTAATCTGTACCAGTATTTCTTCGACAGCGAAGAAGTACACAAAATCACCAACGACCGGTATTCCTATCTGCAGCCTTGCTGGTCACACGACGGACGAACCCTGCTGGCTGCCACCGACCGTACGATGAGACCAACCGACAAGCCTTTTATGCACACCAATCTGGCCCTCATAGATATGAAAACCAAAGCCATAAGAATCCTGCCGGTTTTTCAGGGAGCTGATAACCTGAATCCTTTGTTTTCCGTAGATGACAAATCGGTATTTTTCCTCTCCAACCGCGACGGCATGCGGAACCTATATCGTTATGATCTGGCTGCCGGAAAGGTTTACCGTTTAACGAACTACGATGTAGGCATCACGGGGATTACCATTTATTCTCCGGCAGTTAGTATCTCACGCCAAAACAATGAATTGGTCTATTCTTATTATTCGGATAACAAATATACCATTTACAAAGCGCTTGTTAAAGATTTCCAGCCAGTGGAAGTGTCTCCCGATTCCCTCAATTTTGATGCAGCAACGCTTCCCCCAAAGAAACGGCTGGGGATCGATTATGCCGATAAAAACAGGAACAACCGGGATCCGCTGACTGATATCCACCCCGAAGATTACCTGAAGAAACCCTACCAGGGACGCTTCAAGCTGGACTATATCTCTAATGTGCAGGCAGGCATCAGCACCAATAGTTTCACCAGGGGAATGGTAGGTAGTGCTTTCGCCATTTTTAGTGATATCGCCGGAACGCAGCAGATGTATACCTCTCTGGCACTCAATGGTGAAATTTATGACTTTGGCGGCCAGTTTACCTATGTGAATCAGAAAAACAGACTCTCATGGGGAGCCACTGTTTCTCACGTCCCTTACCTAAACGGGTATTCTTACATCAAACCGGATACCATCGCCATGGGAAATGAGACTTATCCGGTAGATAATCTGGTGTATGATATGCTGCGTATCTTTGAAGACCGGGCCAACGTGTTTGCTTACTTCCCGCTTTCTACGACACGCCGTTTCGAATTAGGAGCTTCCCAGGCATTCTATTATTACCGGCTGGACGAATGGAGTAACTACTATGATCCTATTTATGGAACATTCATGGGCCAGAGCAGGAAAAAACTGCCTGTGCCCAAAGGAATGAACATGCAAACGCTGAATGCTGCTTTCGTACTTGATAATTCCATCAACGGTCTGGCATCACCTATGCGGGGAGCCCGTGCACGCCTTGAGGCAGATAAGTATTTCGGAGGATATAACTACTTCTCCCTGCTCGGAGATTACCGGAAATATTTTTATCTCCCTCCTTTCACCCTGGCTGCCAGGGGCATGTATCTCGGCAGACTGGATATACACAACCAGGATTTTTATCTCAATCCCCTCACCCCGACGTACCCCTGGTATATGCATGGATATGATAACTATAAGGTATTTAACAAAATGCCTGCCGATAAAGCCAATTTTATTTACGGTCAACTGTATGGAAGCCAAATGGCCGTTGCCAATGTAGAACTTCGTTTCCCTTTCATCGGACCTTCCCGCATTGGACTGATCAAAACAAAATATTTCTATACCGAACTGGTGGGGTTTCTAGATGGCGGATTAACGTGGAACGCAGGCGACTATCTGTCCATGGATTACAGCAACTTAAATCCTAAAAACCGGGTTCCTTTGTTCAGCGCCGGTTTTTCTGCCAGAATAAACGTGATGGGTGCCGTTGTCGTAGAGCCTTATTATGCCTGGCCTATTACAGGAAACAAGCCGGGTCTGGGGACTTTCGGCGTGAACTTCCTGCCGGGATGGTAACAGAATGATCGTTTTTTTTCATCGCCGGAACAGTAAGTCATGCCCGGGATACAGGATACAGTCAACAAATCGGAAGATTTGTCTCTTACGAGGAAATTCCTCATGATATTATGATCCAGACCACACACGGAAAAGTAAGCATCACGGCTTATGCCCCGGAGGTGATTCGCATCCGTGCGGTGCAGGATCATTATGCTCCGGATTTATATGAGATCGTGAAATAGAATAATTGCACAAGAGGAGATGCTTTGTATTACTACGTAGTTATACCTCTCAGGAATAAATAATGTATCCACATAAGATTTCCTCACATAACATTGTAAAATAACGGTACTAACAAAAGTATTGGTTATTCAATTTTTTTATGTCCTGATATCATTGCGGGTTTTAACTGATGCAGATCGAATACGAGGATATCATTTTCTCCCTTTTTTATCCACGATGCCGGGCAGTAAAGCCGTTTTTGCGGTCCTATTTTCCAGTATCTGCCCAGATTATGTCCGTTTATCCAGACGATGCCCTTACTGTAATCAGACAAATCGAAATAAGTGTCCTCAGGATGTTCGACATGAAAAGTGCCTTTAAAGAATAACCCTGCTTTTTCAGACGCCTCTTTTGAGGGACGCAGATGCCGGATAAAGTCCTCTTTCATAGGCAGGTTGAATACCTCCCAGTTCATGAGTGTCATCCCGTTAAGCGTAACCCGGTCGGTAATTCCTTTCCTGTCAATCATGTATTGTCCAAAGTTGATACGGCCCATTCCTTCGACCAGTATTTCAAGCACCGGATATTTTATATCTGTTTTGGGTAAGTCTATGCTGTTTTCACCAAGACGGCGGTCTATCTTACCTATATACCTCCCGTTCAGAAAAACCGTTGCATAATCATGCAGGTCAGTGATGGTAAGTTTCCCATTCTTTCGGCCTGTCAATCTGGTTTTATACAGGATAAATCCGTAATCCTGATGATATACTTCAAAAGGCCTGGGTTGTACCGAATGAGCCGGAGCAGGCAGATGATCCCATAATGATGCATAAAAATGCATAGTTATCTCCGGAATATTCATGGCAGGGACGGGATTGGGGACAGGGGGCAGTTTTGTGGTATCTCCCTTGTATTCATAGTCTGCCAGTAGCTTTCGTAAGGCATAATATTTGGCGGTAGGACGGCCTTGTTCATTGATAGGGGCATCATAGTCATAACTGGTCACATCCGGCTGGTATCCTTTTCCTCCCGAATTGGCGCCGGCAGTGAAGCCAAAATTTGTTCCCCCGTGGATCACATAGAGATTAAAGGATTTATGATGATCTAAAAGAAAAGTCACTTCTTTCACAATACTTTCCGTGCTTGTCCCGGCCCATTTCTCTCCCCAGTGCGTAAGCCAACCGGGATATGTCTCACTGCTGAATACAGGGACGCCGGGATTCATCTTCTCTGCCAGGGCAAAAGCTTTTTCCGAATACCCGGGGTCAAGTCCGACGGCACATCCGGGCAATGATCCGGCCTCAAGCATATAGGGTGTGGCCCCGTCGGCCGTATAAAACGGAACATTGATACCGTTCCCGACCCATGCTTTCTTCAGCCGGTGAATATAATTACGATCGTTGCCGTAACTGCCATATTCGTTTTCTATCTGAAGCATAAGGACGGGTCCTCCCTCCGTTATCTGGAATGGCTTGATGATCTTTGCCAGGTGTGAAATATATCTATCTACCGCTTTCATATACCGTGCATCCATACAGCGGACTTTGATATCCGGGATGCGCAGCAGATACGGAGGAAGGCCGCCAAATTCCCACTCGGCACATACATACGGTCCCGGCCGGATCAGTAAAAACATCCCCTCTTCCTGCACTTCTTGCATAAACCGGGCAATATTATGATTCCCCGTAGTAAAATCAAATACGCCGGGCTCCGATTCATAATAGTTCCAGAAGAGATACGCTGCAATGGTATTACATCCCATGGCTTTGGCCATGCGTATCCGCTGACGCCAGTATTCTGCAGGAATACGCGCCGGATGCATCTCTCCGCTGATGATTTGAAAAGGCTTGCCGTCAAGCAGAAAATCGTGTTGTCCTAACGTAAACGAATGCCTGCCAGTCTGGGCAGAAATTTCAATAGCCGAAATAAACATTAAGAATGCCAGAAAAAATACATGCCCGTGCAGAAGAGATTTCCTTGTTTCCACTTGTTTGATCATTATAATTAGAAACAAAAGTAAAAAAAATTCTAAAAGATGATAAAATTTCATTATTTTCATAAATCATTTTACACAGAGATCAGGATGGGGAAAAAAGTATTGATCACAGGTTCTACAGACGGCATTGGCCGGGAAGCAGCACGGACGCTTGCTTCCCGGGGCTATGATCTTGTAATCCACGGCCGGTCGCTGCAACGGGTGAACAATATCGTGGAAGAGATCAGAAAAACCTGGCCTGATATACAATGTGAGGGTGTTACGGCAGATTTTTCCTCACTCACAGCGGTAAAAAAAATGGCCGGTGAGATTATTCAGAATCACCGGAAGATTGATATCCTGATCAACAATGCCGGCATTATCGTCCATACGTTCCTCCGGTCGGAAAACGGATATGAGATGACCTTCGCCGTAAACCACCTGGCCCACTTCTTTCTTACCCTGTTACTCCTTGACCATCTCCGCGAACCGGCCCGGATACTGAATGTATCCTCGATGGTTCATGCTACCTCTATTGATTTCGACCGGCTCAACGACCCACAGTTTTTTGAAGGAGTAAATGCCTACGCTCTCTCCAAACTATGCAACGTCCTTTTCACCTATAAGCTGGACCGTTTGCTGCGTGGGAAAAAGAAGATCACTGTCAACTGCTTCCACCCGGGAGTCATCAATACGAAGGTACTTACCCATACCTGGGGCAACATTGGAGCTACTGTGTCCGAAGGATCCCGGATGCCGGTGTATCTGGCCACTTCGCCCGAAGTGGAAAATATCTCAGGGGCTTATTTTCAGGACAGCAGGCAACGCAGGTCGGCCGCTATCAGCCATGACACCAATGTGCAGGATGCGTGCTGGAACCGGAGTATAGAGATGCTGAGAAAAGCAGGATTCAGTGCAAATTCCAAAATAGAAATAACAAAACCCAAATAATTTCCAATACTCAAATCTCAATAATTTCAATATATGCTCACATCCTATTTTCCATCATTCCATCATTCCATCATTCCATCATTCCAATCCTCTAACATCCCCGACTATGAAAACAAAAATTTCCGACCTGACCCTGACAGAGACCATTGACTATCTTCATGAAATCGGTGACCGTGAAAATGCCGGGGCCATCAGCCATCTGGTCAATGAGGATCCCTCCCTGGCTAACCGTAAGATCAGTGATGTAGAAGAGAGTCCCCGGTTAAGGAGAGCTACCTGGCGGGGAACAGAGCACTCCTTCGGGTATATCGAATCCGGGGAAAAGAAAGGATTACACACCATTTTGTTCGCCGGCTCCATGGATCCCGACCTGTCACTGAGCGGCAAAAAGGTAGATATCCTTTTATCCGGTATCTATACAATGAATTATCCGGGGTGGGGACGCCACAATATCCTGATGCAGTTTACTGCCAATCACCGTGTGGATGCCAAAGGCAAACCGGTCAAGGTACAATTCCAGCAAAAATATGTCTCGAAAGAAAACGAAGGTGCCGGCGTGTTGGGAAACTTTGTGTTCATCGGGTTGCAGGTACCCCCGCGGGGACTGGAATTTGAGGTCAGTGTGATCAACCTGTCCAACGAAGATGATGAAGACGCTTTAACAGTCCTGGATACCGATGTGATTAAAAAAGGCCTGGACATGATCCATACTACCCTGCCGGGGCTGGAGACGGTTACCCGCCTCGGAGAAGGGCTGGTACGGCTGGTACTGGCACGCAACCGTAATAAAATCGTTCAGTTTTTCCACCTGGGACTCAACCTGACCAGTGTGCAGGGCCCTGTGGCCCGTCTGCGTGAAGGTACTTTCCTCGCCGTTCAGTGCCGGCGCAACCAGATCAACTGGTCCGACTGGGTATATGATAACAATAAAGGACTCGTTGTTTTGCGCAAAGACCTCTCGGCACGATTGCCATATAACCACATATTATTTACCGTTACCAGACACAGAGAGGAAGAAAAAGATAAAAGACAAAAGTAAAAAGGCAAAAGAAACCTGCATCCCTTCATGCCGCTTTAACATAGCAAGAAAGGCAGGCAGGGTTACTGATTTTTTGGATGATTGCCATTATTGACAAACAACCACCGATTTTCGCGCCTCACTTTTTAGCCATAATTAAATACTAATTTTACTCATTGCATTTTTTTAAAAATTCATTCAAAAACTG
>CAYLJE010000092.1:0-10315 GCA_964383915.1 uncultured Rikenellaceae bacterium | reverse complement strand
AATATGAAAGTGAATAATACAGAGCAGGATCGATCTTACGTCTTATCCGGATTTTATCTTATAATCTACTGGGAAAAATAAAAGTCCATCAGTTCATAAATATCCTGTAATGAAAGGAAGGTACGATAATCAAAGTATTTATCAATGGCTTTTAATAACTCCTCAAAGGATATCTCATTATCATGATCCAGGTCAAATTCCTCAAATTTCAATGGAACGCCTTTCCCTTTTCCGGTAATATTTCCGGCAGAAGGCTGTAAATAATAATCCATATCCTGTATATCTACTGCTTTCCTTTTGTCAATCAGGTCTATCAGGAGCGAATCGGAAACCTGCCGGCCCTCCTCATCAATCAACATCCCGGGAGGTGTATGTATTTCCCGGTCGAGATAATCGGGGATTCCGTCATGATCACTGTCCAAAGGACACCCTGTAGAATCTACGGGTACTCCCGGCGGGCTGGCAGGACACTGATCAGAAAAGTCCAGTACCCAGTCATGGTCTTCATCGCCGGAAATTACATCGTCATTAGGTATTTCAGCAAACATCCTTTTCACTTTCCGGTATTCAGGACTAGAAAACAGATCCAAACGCAGAGACACAAACGTAAAAGTAAAATAATCATTTCTCCTGTTAACCTGTATGCCGGCACACATATTATCCACGTTATCAAGAAAGTCAGTGGAAGTAATATGCAACGATGTCCCCACACGGAGAAAGACTCTCCGGCTTAAAGCGGCATCAAAACCCACTTCTAAAGGGATCCCCAAAGCATATTCAGAATACATCCCCCTGCCATAGAGGTTCAACTTTCTAAGATCGGATTCATAAATAAAATCCCGGGAGGTAATCTGTCCGGATTGATTCCGGATGGTTCCGTCGGAGGCAAAAATATATGGATTTCCCTCCCTGTCTTTCAGATCCCCTTTGGTATTAAATTGGAACGATTCAAGCCCTATGGAAAAATAAGGAGATATCCTGGTCGTTTTCCGGAAAAGATTTGCAAAATCATACCGTACCGATACACCAAAAACAAAAATATCCGTAAAAAAATTAAGATGGTTTTTAGATGTCCCCTGGTTCCCGCTCAAACTGCCTTTCAACAAATTAAAATCCAACTGAGCATAATGGTTTTTATCGAGATAGGTTGAAACGGTAAGGCGATAGCCGGGATTATTGGAAAAGAAATGCCAGTAATTATTCTGCACATCTCCCAGAAAAGAAAACGAACCCATTCCGATGCCCACAACAGGCTTATAAACAGGGTTTGCAACCTTTACTCTTTTGACCAACAGGCTGTCATAATAGTTCTTTTGCCCATACAAGCCTGTCTGAACAAACATATATGCAAACAACACAAATAAATATGGAAGCGGATGCTTCATTATATTATGACCGGTCATGACCGGTTTATTATCTAAACCATTTTTGTCCCGTCCGGTTCAATGCCTCTTTCACAGGGATTCGTTTACCCTTATCATACGCTGTTACAAAAGCTCGCTGAATACCGGTATCTGTCCCCAGGTGATTGATAAATACACGGGCCTCTCTGTATGAGGTATAGAAACCCGTCGTATATTTATACAGACCTTTTTCTGTCTCCGTGTAAATTTTACCAGGTAAATGATCCCTCTTTAAATATTTTTCAATATTTACGGGTTGTTTTGTAGCCAGTATCTGTACGCGAAAATAAATTCCTCTTCCCTCAGAGGCACCCTGTTGAATGTTTTTGGCAGGCTGTTCCGGTTTATTTTCAGATTGCATGACAGACGGTGCTGTTTTTCCCAACTTAGCCATCAGAAGACTCAGTTCTTCTTCTGAAGGACGAGAAGGAATGGTTTCCTGAACTGGTTTAATAAGGACAATAGCAGGGTTATCTTTCAACATATAAGAAAAAACGCCCGTAACCTTTGGTGGTACTCCTATCGGTGCATTGTCTCCGGGGACCAACAGGTAACTAACCACAAATAAGGGTTCAGGAGGAAATTTCATCCAGATAAATTTCACCACGCCGCCCCTGAAAGAGAAAATGGCTCCTTTGCCGTCCACATTTTCAGCCCGGTACCCTGCCGGGATATTTTCCTCTATACGGCCAAGTTTATCGACGTTCCCACGACTTACCAGAATATGCACAATCCATCCTCTTCCATCGGATGCTTTAAAAGGGGTCTGACGGTATAAAGCTAATGCATAAGGACGGGTCTTCCCTCCAGCCATTCCAGGGGGAGTCCTTTCCTGCTGTTCTCCGGAGGCAGACCTTTGTTTAGCAACGGCATCTTTACTTACCCTTGGTTCCGAAGAAACTGCCGCCCTCGCAGAAGGCAGTATCTTTATTGTCTTTTCAGGTAAGCTAACTTCCTCTCTTTCACTGTCTTTTATGTAAGAAAACAATCCGGTAAAATGGAATACTCCCTGCAGACGGATATCCGGCATCAAAGAATATACAAGTGTGATCTTTTTTTCCGGAGGTAGTTTTAGCCAGATAAAGTTTGCTTCTCCGTCTTTGTAAGAAAAGTCAGAATTGGCCGTTTGCACAGGCTCTACTTTAAATCCTGCGGGTATTTTCTGTTTAAACCGGGCAAAATCAGAGTGGGATCCTTTATTAATGATCACTCTGACGAGAATTTTTTTCCCGGCAGTAGCCTGATCAGGCATGAATAACGAAACAGAAATATTCTGCGCCTGCGTGGATAAACCAATAAAAGGGAGAAGAGCTGCAAGAAAATATAATTTTTTCAACATTACAAAAAATATTAAAAATTTGGTTTTAAGGTATATTTTGCATAGAAATGATCAATATCCATTACAGCCTCTTCAGCCGTATTTACCACATTAAAGAGATCAAGATTTTTTTCGTTAATATTTTTTTCTTTCTTTAACATAACCTCTTTTATCCACGTTATCAGCCCATCCCAATATTCCTTTCCAACCAGAATGATAGGAAAGCGGGCTATCTTCCCCGTCTCTATGAGGGTAAGAGCCTCAAATAATTCATCAAAAGTGCCAAAACCTCCCGGCAGAACGATAAAACCCTGGGCATACTTCATAAACATCAGTTTCCGGACAAAGAAATAATCAAAAGTGATCAGCTTATCAGGATCAATAAAAAGATTTGCCTGTTGTTCAAAAGGCAGGGCAACATTTATCCCCACTGATTTTCCATGACCTTTTTTAGCCCCCATGTTGGCTGCTTCCATAATTCCGGGACCACCACCGGTAATCACGCCATAACCTTTTCGTGTCAACTGAAAAGCAATTTCTTCAGCCAAATGAAAATATTTATTGTCGGGTTGGGTGCGGGCTGAACCAAAAATAGAAACACACGGGCCAATCCTGCTAAGTTTTTCAAATCCCTCTACAAATTCGGATAAAATTTTAAAGACCTGCCAGGAGTCCGCTACTTTGATTTCCTGCCATGATTTTTCTTCAAAGGCTTCCTTGATTCTTTCTTCGCTATTTGTCATATTTTATGAATGAGAACGTAAATATACAATACACCAAATAACAAAAATAATAATAAATTTATAAAAGGGTTATCATCCCTTCGCTAATTCACTCCCAAGGAAGCGGGAAGTATATCCTTTTTTGCTGCGTACCACCTCTTCGGGAGTGCCTGTAATCACCACTTCGCCCCCATGGATTCCTCCTCCGGGCCCCAGGTCAATGATATAATCTGCCATTTTTATCACATCCATATTATGTTCAATAATAATCACTGTATTCCCCTTATCCACAAGAGAATCCAGTACGTCAAGAAGCATCCGGACATCAGCAAAATGAAGCCCTGTCGTAGGTTCATCCAGGATATACAATGTTTTCCCCGTTCCTCTGCGGGCTAATTCGGCAGCCAGCTTCACCCGCTGGGATTCTCCGCCGGACAGTGTTGTAGAAGGTTGACCCAGATAGACATAACCCAATCCAACATCCTGCAGAGTTTTCAGTTTTTGATAAATGAACGGGATGTTCTCAAAAAAGTCAACGGCCTCGTTAATGGTCATATTCAATACATCACTGATGTCTTTTCCCTTGTATTTTACCTGCAGGGTCTCCCGGTTGTAACGTTTCCCGTTGCAAACATCACAACGCACATAGACATCGGGGAGAAAATTCATTTCGATAGTTTTCACGCCGGCTCCCTGGCAGGCCTCACATCTTCCTCCCTTCACATTAAATGAGAACCTGCCGGGTTTATATCCCCTTATTTTAGCCTCCGGCATCCGGGCAAATAAATTTCTGATATCTGAAAAAACGCCCGTATAAGTGGCCGGATTGGAACGGGGAGTTCTTCCCAAAGGCGACTGGTTCACTTCGATTACTTTATCAATATCTTCCATTCCGGTAATCCGGTCGTATGGCAACGGATCCTTCAGCGAACGATACAGATATTTTGACAGTGCAGGCTGGAGGGTCATATTTACCAGCGTTGATTTACCGGATCCTGACACTCCTGTCACACAGATCATCACGCCCAAAGGAAAAGAAACCGATATATTTTTCAGATTATTCCCTTGTGCCCCGGTAATACGGATGACCTTATCACGGGAAATCCTTCTTTGAGCCGGCACACGGATATCCTTCTCCCGCCTCAGATAACTCCCCGTAAGTCCTTTCGACCGTGCCATTGTTTCCGGTGTCCCTGCCGCCACAACTTCTCCTCCCCGACGTCCTGCCAGGGGACCCATATCCACAACATAATCTGCCGACAGAATCATTTCCCTGTCATGTTCCACCACTACCACAGAGTTCCCTGCATCACGCAACTGCTGCAAAGAACAAATCAAATACTGATTATCCCGGGGATGCAATCCGATACTGGGCTCATCCAGGATGTACAACACATTCACCAGTTTAGATCCAATCTGGGTGGCCAGACGGATACGCTGACTCTCTCCTCCAGAAAGCGATTGTGCACTGCGATTCAGGGAAAGGTAATCAATGCCCACATCCAGTAAAAACTTCAGACGGGTACTAATTTCCTTAAGTACCTCAGTGGCAATCTTCAGTTCCTTTTTTGTCAGATGCTTAGGCAACTCTTTAATCCACCGATACAACTGTGAGATATCCATCGAAGACAGTTCGGCGATATTTTTATCATGAATCCTAAAATAAAGCGCTTCTTTTTTAAGTCTGGCACCCTTGCATTCGGGACAGGTAACATAGCGTACAAAATTTTTCACTTTTGATTTTGCCCTTTTGTTCCCATGGTCATTGTTATTCATCGCCAGGATATAGTTGATGATCCCCTCAAAACTCAGAAAATAGTTGGTAGAGATCCCCAGATTGCTATTTACCAGCCTGAATGATTCTTCCGATCCATACAGGATCACATCCATGGCCTCCTTCGGAATATCTTCTACCGGGGTCTCCAGTGTAAAGGAATACTTCTGGGCGATAGCCTCTAATTGCCAAAATATCAATGAGCTACGATAATTACCAATAGGTTCGATAGCTCCTTTTCGAATGCTTTTACTCCGGTCGGGGATAATTTTTGAGATATTTGCTTCGGGGACTGTTCCGAGGCCATTACACACAGGGCAAGCTCCCTGTGGAGAGTTAAAAGAAAAAGTATGTGGGGCTGGTTCGTTGTAGGAAATCCCTGTGGTTGGACACATTAGTTTACGACTGAAAAAACGTATTTCATTTCTTTCCCTGTCCCATACCTGCATCACTCCGTCGCCGTATTTCATAGCCAGGGTCACCGAACGTTCTAATCGTTTTTCATCCACATCCCGGACATCCAGTTTATCTATGACCAGTTCAATATGATGGGTTTTGTAACGATCGAGTTTCATTCCCGGTGTCAGCTCAACCAGGTCCCCGTCGATCCGCATAGTTAGAAATCCTTTGCGCATCATCTGCAGGAAGAGTTCACGGTAATGGCCTTTCCGTCCTTTTACCAATGGCGCCAGCAGAAGAATATGTCTCCCGTCAAAAACATCCCTGATCAGCCGGATAATCTGTTCATCTGTATAACGCACCATCTTCTCCCCTGTTTTGTAAGAATAGGCTGTGCCGATACGTGCATATAATAATCGCAAAAAATCATAGATCTCAGTGATAGTCCCTACCGTCGAACGTGGATTTTTCCCTGTGGTTTTCTGTTCAATGGCAATCACAGGGGAGAGGCCGGTGATTTTATCCACATCCGGACGCTCCATCTGGCCCAGGTAATGCCGTGCATAAGCCGAAAAAGTTTCCAGGTATCTTCTTTGTCCTTCTGCATGGATGGTGTCAAAAGCCAGGGAAGATTTTCCGGAACCACTCAATCCGGTAATCACAACCAGTTTATTACGGGGAATAGAGACATCAATGTCTTTCAGGTTGTGAACACGGGCCCCGTAAACTTCAATGGATGCTTGTCCCTTACTATGTTCCGAATGTCTGCGTTTTCCTCCTGTCTGTGCCAATTTTCCGCTGTTTTTCATGCCCGGATAAAACGGTAAAATTACGCTAATTTTTACAATCCGGAAAGGATTCATACCAGCATTCTTTCAGACAGTCAATTCTTTTCTATGGAAAAGACATCCGGAAGATAAAATAACAAAAAAAGGCAAGGTAATTCTCCGGTGAGAGAATAGTAATTATTCTTCTTTATCAGAAGAAAATACTCACACCGCTGAAAACTCCGACAGAATATGGATGCGTGGCGATATCGGCATTTCTATATATCGGATTCAGATAATATTTAAAGGTAGGTTCAATACGAAGTTGGAAGTTGGAAGTTATCCGGTAAGAAAACCCCACTCCCAGGGTGCCGTTTATGTTTGCCTTTCGCAAGTCATACAGATTTCCCAGAACGGTCTCGCCTTTCTGCGACACAACGGAAGCCTGTCCTTTTAGCAGGAAACTGCTACCCATGCCTCCGATAAGGTTCACGCCAAGGGCTCTGTCCACCAGCTTATATCTCACCAGAAACGGGATCTCAACAAACTCCATATCCTGCTTCAAGTGAACATCCACCGGTTCATACAGCCCCGTTCCCAAACGGTTAAGCAGATATTCCGTTTGATCGTTTCCGGAAGGGTTCATCCTATTGGCAACAAACAGAGGGGTTCCGTTATATCCGATTTTTCCATCCGATACATGTATAAATTCATTTCCTTTCGTCCGGAGATAAGCCAGATCACCACTTTTAATCCTCCTGAAAGCAATGACATCCCGGGATACCTGACCCAGATGATAATAACTCACGCCACTCTGAAAAGAAAATCTTTTATTACGCTGATAAAATACCGACAGATTTCCTGCAAACGAGACCATCCCATTTTCCTCGTTATTCAAATAAGCGATGAAATAAGGACTGCCGGAGGCCAGATTCCGGTATGCATAGACAGGCCCGAGTTCTCCGCCCATGCCCCATACACCCTGCTTGCGTTCCTGTTTATTGACCACCGGGGATAATGGCATCTCAACGAATTGAGGTTTTTCTGCCCTCCATGCAAGAGATAAAATATTCTGTGGACGATTTAACAAATTTGCATCCCTGGGGATTAAAAGAACAAATTTTATCTTGTGGGTAGTGGTTAAGACAGCAACAGGTATTGTCGTTGCCGTGTTCACTGGTTCAATACCGATTCTGGCAGCCACCGGGGAAGATATTGCCGGGGATCCTGTGCCCCTGCTGGCCAACGGACCTTGTTGTTTCGCTTGTGAATATCCTTGTTTCTCTGTAGCTTCAGCCTGCTGACCGGATTTTTCCTTTTCCCGACCAAGGGATGATATTGTCTTCGCCGGCGACTGTTTTCCAGTCTCACCGGATATACTTTGAGTTTTAGACTGTTGTGGAGAAAAAACCGGTTGATCAGCCAGACCTTTATCCAAAGGTTTCCGCAGGAAGATTAGCCATAGAGAGCCGGTAAGAACAAAAAGCAGGAGGGATGCAGCAGCCAACCTGGGAATCAATGAGAAGATCACCTTCCTACGGTGAATACTGTTCTCAACCACTTCCCAGACATCAGCTGGCGGGGTAACATTAAGGTCACTTAATCCTTCCCTGAAAACCTCGTCCATATGTTTCCCTTTTTCTTTCATGTTCCGACTAATCAACCAGTTTATTCAGTCTCTTAATTTTTTCTTGTAAAATACTTCGAGCCCTGGATAAATTTGATTTGGATGTACCTTCTGATATATTTAACATCTGACTGATCTCTTTATGAGAATATCCTTCGATGGCATACAGGTTAAAAACCATCCGGTATTGCGGAGACAAGTCCTGAATCATTCCTAAAAGTTCCTGCACCGATAAATCCGAGAGCACATCATCCTGTCCCGGAGGATCCTGAAAATCGACATCTTCAATGGAAGCTGTTTGATAATCTTCTTTCCTGAATCTCTCCAGCGCTGTGTTGATAATGATCCGGCGAACCCATCCTTCAAAAGAACCCTGAAACCTGAATTGTTTCAAATTCTGAAAGACTTTCACAAATCCATCCTGCAGAATGTCTTTTGCTTCCATCTTATCCTTCGAAAAACGCATACAGACACCATACATCTTACCTGCCAGCGTATCGTATAGTAACCGTTGCGCCATCTGGTTTCCCTTAAGGCTTTCCCGGATGATATCCTTAAAATCCCCGCTCACGCCAATTATTAATATTAATCCTGCAAATTGCAAAAATTAATACGAATAAAAAATATAATCCGATAGGTCATTCCAAATAAAATCTTTCCAAAGAACCTAAATATTTGATGGATTTATCCCCCGAATGGTTGCGTTTGTCTGTTTAATATTTTGCAATATAATCTTTTATATTTTTGATAAAATAAACGATTCCTTTGACAATCGGCTTATTAACATCAATTAATAAATGGTTGGGAGGATAAGAAAACTTTCTTTGGCACAGATATTGTTTTATCAAAAAAAGGCCGAAGGCAGACATTCTTTTTGTTACTAACTATTAAAATCTGAAATAATGAAAACAAATTATTTTATGATCACCGGTTTAATCCTCCTTCTTGCTATTTCATGCAAAAAAATACCTGTTCCGAACAACAAAGAACCTGTTCCGATTCAGGTAAATGAGAAGTCAAAAAAGGTCATTACAGCAGGAAACCGTTTTGGTTTTGAGCTTTTCCGCGAGGTACTGAAGACAGAAGACAAGGATAAGAACCTGATGATCTCTCCCTACAGTGTCGAAATGGCCTTATCCATGACGTATAACGGCGCCGGAGGAGACACAAAGAAAGCATTTGAGAATGTTTTACATACCGACGAGCTACCACTCAGTGATCTTAACCAATCGATGGCTGACCTTACCAAAGCTTTAATAACGGTAGATCCCAAAGTGATCTTTCATGTGGCCAATTCAATCTGGTACCGGAACACATTTTCTGTTGAAGATGACTTTCTGAACATCAACAAAAAATATTATGATGCGGAAGTGAAGCCGCTCGACTTCAATGACCCCGGAAGCAAAAACATTATCAACAACTGGGTGGATGAAAAGACCAACCACAAGATCCCGGAAATCGTGGATCAGATTGATCCGTTATCGGTCATGTTCCTGATCAATGCCGTGTACTTCAAAGGAATCTGGAAATACAGGTTTGAAAAAGAAAACACCAGGAATATGACCTTCCATGTTTCTGCCGACCAGACAAAGCAGGTGCCGATGATGTACCAGAAAGGAGATTTTTCATTTTTTTATAATGATATCTTCAGCGCTATTGAGCTGCCATACGGCCAGGGAAATTTCAGCATGATTTTCCTGCTGCCGGATCCGGAGAAATCTTTACAGGATATTACCGACAACCTGACTCCTGAAAACTGGCAATTGTGGACTGACTCTTTTAATAAAGTAAACGAACTGGAGCTTACTATTCCAAAGTTCACTTTTGATTACGGCAAAGCATTAAATGATCCGTTAAAGAATCTTGGACTGGGCATTGCTTTCTCGGGGGATGCCGATTTCTCAAGGATCAATCCGGATGCAGACCTTTATATCTCCAAGGTTAAACACAAAACCTTTGTGCAGGTAGATGAAGAAGGCACCGAGGCAGCGGCAGTGACATCCGTGGAGATACAAGTGACGTCAGCAGGACCTGATAAAATATTTATTCTGGACCGTCCGTTTCTGTTTGTGATCAAAGAAAAATATACCGGGTCCATCCTGTTTATCGGCAGGGTATCGGATCCTTCATCAGCATCCTGAATAATCTCTTTTGACCCTCTCTTCCCTTCAATCTCCAGGAAATCATTCAACGGCATTTTATTTGTTGATAATAAACCACGAAGGGGCCAAAATAAATAAAAAGATAACGTATAATTAGTGTTTGTCCATAATGTCCGATTTCTTTATTTCGGCAAGCTCAATAC